>JANLRW010000326.1:0-14146 GCA_031361925.1 Sphingomonadales bacterium | reverse complement strand
ACCGCAATGACCGGGCAAATCCGCGCGGCGTATAGCAAGGGCCAAAAGCTTGGTCCGGGCTTTGATGTCAAACGCGGGCATGGCGGCATCCGCGAGTGTGAGTTTTTTGCCCAAGCGCATCAGCTGATCCACGGCGGGCGCGATCCGGCGCTGCGCGTTGCCGACACCCGCGCCGCGCTGGCCGTATTGGGCAATGCCGGATGGATAAAGCAGAGCGAGGCAGCGACGCTGAGCCGTGCTTACGAAACGCTGCGCACCGTCGAGCACCGCTTGCAAATGCACGGCGACCGGCAGACGCACGAAGTTCCCACCAATCCGGAAACCGCCGATGCAGTTGCGCGGTTGCACGGGCTTGAAGATGCCGAGGCTTTGCTCGCACTGTTGCGTCCGGTGACCGCCGAAGTCGCCGCGATTTACGACCGGATGGTGGACGAAAACGGCGGCGAGGGCCTGCGCCTCGCGGGCGAAGGCTTGCCGCTGGAAGAACAATTGCGCGACATGGGTTATATCGACCCTGCCGCGGTGATGCAGCGCTTGGTGCGGTGGCGAAGCGGCAAGGTCCGTGCGGTCAGGAGCAGCTCTGCGCGCGACGCGTTTGAGGCGGTTTTGCCCGCAATTATGGCTGCACTGGCGCAAGCCCCCGACCCCGCGCAGGCGCTCGCCCGCTTCGATAATATGATTGAGACAATGACGAGTGCAATCAACGTGTTTCGTCTGCTTGAGGCACGGCCAGCGCTCCTGCAACTGGTCGCGGATATCCTTAGCTACGCCCCGACCTTGGCCGAGGCATTGGGGCGCAACAGCGAATATCTCGACGCGCTAATCGACAGCAGCGCGATGGATTTGCCGGGTGATACCGAAGATTTGGTGGCGGCGATGGCCGCGTGCTCGGCGGGGGCAGACTATCAGCTCCTCCTTGACCATGTCCGCAGTTTTGTTGGCGAAAAACGCTTTGCTTTGGGCGTGCAGTTGATTGAGGGCCGCAGCGATGCGCTGGAAATCGCTAAAAGCTACGCCCATCTGGCCGAGGCTGCGTTGCAGGTGCTGACGGCCGCGACCATTGCCGAATTTGAAAAAACGCATGGCAAGGTTGCCGACAACGAGTTCGTGATACTGGCGCTCGGGCGTCTGGGCGGGGAGGCGCTCACCCATGCGTCCGATCTTGATGTCGTGTTGTTGTTCACTGGCGATTACAGGGCCGAATCAGACGGCGCGCGGCCAATGGGCGCAACGCAATATTTCAACCGGCTAGCGCAGCGCGTGGTCGCCTCGCTGAGCGTGCCAACGGCATCGGGCGCGCTATATGAGGTCGACACGAGGCTGCGTCCGTCGGGCGGCGACGGGCTTTTGTGCGCGAGCGTGTCAAGCTTTGCGCAATATCAGCACGATAGTGCGTGGACGTGGGAGCATATGGCGCTGACCCGAGCGCGGTGCGTTTTTGGCTCGCCCGCCGCGCGCGCGGATGTTGGTGCGATCATCAAGGACGTATTGGGCAGTCCGCGTGATACGGCCAAGCTGCGCGCGGACGTCGCGCAGATGCGCCGCGAGATGGCGGCGCACAAGCCACCGAAAGGCGAACTCGACGTCAAGCTTTTGCCCGGCGGATTGGTCGATCTGGAATTCATCATCCACGCCCTGCAGTTGGAAACGCACCAGGCGCTGCACCCGCAATTGGACAAGGCCATCGCCGGCCTGATCGCGATTGGCAGGCTTCCTGACGATATTACCGACGCTTATGCCTTTATGAGCCGATTGCTGGTCGTGGTGCGGCTTGTCACGCCCGATTGCAACATCCCGTCCGAACCGGCCCGGACTTTGATCGCCCAAAGCCTAGGATATCAGAATTGGCCCGAAGTGCTGACCGCAATTAAGCATTTTCGCCATCTTGTCATGCAGCAGTGGCAACCGCTATTTGGTCTGCGCGACTTTTGAAAAGGGATTTAAGTATGACCGGACTGAACGACACCCTGCCCGCTGTTAATGTTTTCGACAGCAACGGCAATGCAGTCAGTCTTGCAGGCTTGCCGACACCGTTCGTGCTCTATTTCTATCCCAAGGCCGACACGCCGGGCTGCACTAACGAAGCAAAGGACTTCACTGCGCTGGCGGGCGAATTCGCCAAGATCGGCTGTGCAGTTTACGGCATGTCGAAGGACAAACCGGCCAAACTTGCCAAATTCGCGGCGAAATATGCGCTGGACGTCAGTTTGCTGTCTGACGAAGCCAGCGACGCGACCGAGCAGATGGGCGTCTGGGTTGAAAAATCAATGTATGGCAAAAGCTATATGGGCATCGAACGCGCGACCTTTTTGGTCGGCAATGATGGCAAGGTAAAACAGGTGTGGCACAAAGTGAAGGTCAAGGACCACGCCGCAGATGTGTTGGCTGCCGCGCAGCAGCTCGGCTGATTTTTAAACCGCCCACGAATCGAATCGGGTGGCAAAACCGCATTTGCCTGTATTTCTAGACGTGAAAAGTGCGAGATCTGGCGCGGTTTGGCGGCAACAACGCGCGGTGAATCGGTTTGTCCTATGGCGCGTTCAACCTTTAACAAAACGTAAAAAATACAGCTTGTGAGCCAGTTTCATCGCTCGCCTTATCGTCGATTCAACGACTCAACGCGTTTGAACGGCGCTTTGTCCCGCGATTGCGGCGCGTAGGTTGCATTCATATGACGGTCTCGTCACCTATCGTCACATAAGGGGTGGGCAGATCAACTGCCTTGTAAAAACTTCGGGGCTGCGCACTAGCGTGGGTCGCATTAAAAGGTACGAACACGTTATGGTATGCAGCGCTTTGGCCAATGGCCAATCACTGACCCTGAAAATTGTGTCCACGCTTGGGTTTGCATTCGTCGCTTCGGCGATGACTGTTCCTGCAATGGCCAACACCGCCGCTACAACGTCTGACAGCTTTCGGGTTTCACCCGAAGATTTGAAAGCCAATCAAAGCGCGCTGGGTGTTTCAGACCCCGAGTTTCGCGCTTTGAGCGACAACTGGGGCAAGATTAACGGCCTTTCGGTCAAGACTGAAGTCGCCGTTCCCTCGATCAATCCTGTCGAAATAATGAAATTTTCGAGTGGTTTTGGCTATCGTAACGCGCCGACGCGCGGTGCCAGCCGCAATCACCAAGGCATCGACATTCCGGGCCCGGTTGGCACGCCGATCTACGCAACCGCCGACGGCATGATTGGCCGCGCGCAGTGGGTTGGTGGTTACGGCAAGTTTGTCGAAATCAACCACGGCAACGCAGTGCAAACGCGCTACGGTCATTTGTCGGCGATGAATGTCATGCCCGGCCAACGCATCAAAAAGGGCGATGTTCTGGGCTATATGGGTTCGACAGGCCGTTCGACCGGCAGCCATTTGCATTATGAAGTGCGGATCGCCGGTGAAGCCATCAACCCGACCGCATTCCTGTCGCCGCTGAACCCGGCGGATACAACTGCAAATACCTTGCTTGCTGCCAAGCAAACTGATAGCAAAGCTATAGGCGGACCCGCTGAAAACGAGTAAGCGGGTTTACCGAACGCATCACCTTTGGGAGAGGGTGTAATCTTGGGGCTGGCTTAGGAAACTTTGCCGCCCCTTTTCTTTGCGCGCAATCCGCCCTACATTGGCTATATGAGCGAAATCCAAGATATTTCGATGACCGAAAATGCCGCGCGCCGCGTGGCTGAAATCGCGATCAAGCTGGGTAAACCGGCGGTGTTGCGCTTGTCGGTCGAGGGCGGTGGCTGTTCGGGTTTCCAATATAAATTCGGCATGGCCGACACGGTCGAAGCCGACGATATACGGGCGGAAGGCGAAGGCGCGTCGCTGGTCGTCGATCCCATCAGCCTTGATCTGGTCCGCGGTTCAGCGGTGGATTTCGTCGAGTCGCTCGGTGGCAAGTCGTTTCAGGTCACCAACCCCCAAGCACAATCAGGTTGCGGCTGCGGTTCCAGCTTTTCTGTTTAACATCGGATAAATTGTAAAAAAGGTACGAAGACGCAATGAAATTGGCGTTCGCGTTAATCTTTGCGCTTTTGCGCCTTGGCTCGCCTGAAAGGCAAGCCGCCAAATGATTTCCCCGCTGGCGTCTCGCGGCAACAACGCTAAAACCGCTCCATGCGCATAGCCACTTACAACATCAACGGTGTCAAAGCCCGCCTGCCCCGTTTGCTCGAATGGCTGCAGGAAACCAGGCCCAACATTGCCTGCCTGCAAGAGGTAAAGTCCCAGGACGAGGGCTTTCCTGCTGCCGAGTTCGAACGCATCGGTTACGGCGCGATTTGGCACGGGCAGAAAAGTTTTAACGGCGTCGCCATTCTCGCGCGCGACGCGCAACCCGTTGAGACGCAGCGCGGACTGGCAGGCGATCCCCAAGACGAACAGGCGCGCTATCTGGAGGCCGATGTTCACGGCATCCGGGTCGCCACCATCTATTTGCCCAATGGCAATCCGCTGCCCGGACCCAAGTTCGATTACAAGCTGGCATGGATGAAGCGGCTGCGCATCCGCGCGACCGAACTTCGCGACGCCGAAATTCCGGCGGTGCTGGCAGGCGACTATAATGTCATCCCAACACCGCACGACATCTGGGCACCCACCGCGATGCTCGACGACGCGCTGCGCCAGCCCGAAAGCATTGCCGCATACCGCACGTTACTCGCCGATGGCTGGACCGATGCGCTTGCCAGCCATTACCCCCAAGGCGGCGTTTGGACCTTCTGGGATTTTCAGGCAGGCGCATGGCAGCGCGATCACGGCTTTCGCATCGACCATCTGCTGCTCAGCCCCGTAGTCGCGGACCGGCTGGTGTCATGCGGTGTCGACAAGGAACACCGTGGCCGCGAAAAAGCGAGCGACCATGCGCCGACATGGGTCGAACTGGGCAATTGATTTAGATATTGTAGCGGTCGCTACATTTTGCTATCCATCGGCACATCGGTTGTCAGGAGAAAGCAGATGTCCGCCCAAGATAACAGCAGTGCGCAAGGTCTAACCGCGACGCAAATTGCGATTCTGGTCATTTACGGCACGATATTATGGTTTGCCGCCGCCATCCTTGTTCGCACAATCAGCCCATTGGGTGCGCTTGATGGGGGGTGGGGCCTGTTCGTCTATGCGCTCGTCATCCCGGGCACCGTCCCTGCCATCGTGATCGCGCGACCGCTGGCAAAACTGCGCCATGACCAGACGGTCATTGGCATCGCGGTCGTCACCGCGACCGCGTTGCTGCTCGACGGCGTTGCCCATGCGTGGTTCCCGGCACTCTACGGCACCGACCCGGCGCTGATTGTCAAAGGCGCTGCCGCAATTTTCTGGGGCGCAGGGGTCGCGCTGGTGCTGGCATTCATCATGAACAAGGAACCTTCGATATGACCCTATTTCGCTTATTGCTTATCGCGATTGTTGCCGTGGTCGGCGGCTACACCATGTTTGTCGTGGCCGGGCATGGCTGGAATTTCCTGCCATATTATTTTGCTGACATCGGCAAGGTCGGGTGGCCCGGCCAATTCAATATGGATTTCTCCGCGATGCTGATACTCGGCTCGCTCTGGTTGATGTGGCGACACCATTTTTCGGGCGCGGGTGTGCTGTTCGGGCTGATCATTTTCGCCGGCGGCGCACCGTTTTTATGCACGTATCTGCTGGTGGTGAGTTTCAAGGCGGGGGGCGATACCAAGACGCTGCTGCTCGGCCAGACGAGAGCCGCCATTTCATAGCCAAACTGTTTCCCTTACGTTCCAATCGCCGTTATGGCTAGCGTGTGACTATTACGCCACCCGAACTGCCCTTCCCCACGCTCCATGCCAGCCATGCCGGTATCTGGCTCGCCACGGCGGACGGGCAATTGCGGACGGTTGGCAAAAGCGAGGCTGTGGGCCGGGCAGCCGAGACGCCGTTATTGATGCTCAACACGCCGTTGGTGGCGCAGCGGTTGGGTTATGCCGAATTGTCGGGGCTGGATTTGCTCGAGCTGTTTGCCTTTGTGCGTCCCGCGCGGTTTGTCGTGCCTACGGCGAAGGGGTTGGCTGGGGCTTTAGGGATAACCCTCAACATCCCCGGTTGTCATCCCCGCGAAGGCGGGGATCCATGGTCTGACATTTCAGCATCAACGACAGGTCAGTCAAGATTTGCAGAGCAGCCTATGGATTCCGGCCTACGTGGAAACGACAAAATAAGGTTGGTCGATGATAAGGGCGGTGACGAGTGGATCGCCCCGTTCCTCCTGACCGCCGCAAATAAGCTCCTCGCCACGCTCACCGACCAGGCATGGCCCGAGCGCGAGGGGGCATGGGATGCTGCGCAGGCTTTGATGCGGGTGCGCTGGCCTTGGGCCAACATCGTTTTGCGCTATCTGACCAAACCCGAAAAGCCCGAGCGTTGGTTGTTTGCGCGCCTGCCCGAATGGGAGGAAACGCCGCCGCGTACGCCGCCGCGCGTGGTCACGCTCAATCCTGAGGCAGTGCAAGCACAGCTCGCTTTGCTGGTCGGCGGTGACGCCGAAACGCGGCAGGGACAGCGTGATTTTGCCCAAGCGGCGGCGCGGATTTTTGCCCCGCGTGCGCGCAAAGGTGAACCCAATATGGTTTTAGCCGAGGCTGGCACCGGTATCGGCAAGACCCTGGGATATCTCGCTCCCGCTTCGCTGTGGGCCAGCACCGCCGATGGTGCCGTGTGGATTTCAACCTTTACCAAGGCGCTCCAACGTCAATTGGTCCGCGAGGCAAAGCGGATTTATCCCGACCCCGAAACCTTCAAATCGAAGGTCGTGGTGCGCAAGGGCCGCGAGAATTATCTGTGTCTGTTGAACCTTGAGGATGCCCTGCAAGGCGGGTTCGCTGGCCGCGCGGCGACGCTCGCGCATTTGGTGGCGCGCTGGGCAGCGTATACCAAGGACGGCGATATGATCGGTGGCGATTTGCCGGGTTGGTTGCCGACCTTGTTCCGCCGCAACGGCTCCACCGCGCTAACCGACCGGCGCGGCGAGTGCATCTATGCCGGGTGCCCGCATTATAAAAAATGCTTCATCGAACGTGCCGCGCGGTCAAGCGTCCACGCCGATATCGTCATCGCCAACCATGCGCTGATGATGGTCAACGCTGCGCGTGGCCGCGACGAAGTGAACCGCCCCAGCCGCATTATCTTTGACGAGGGCCATCATCTGTTTGACGCGGCGGATTCGATGTTTGCCGCCGGGCTCACGGGGCAGGAAACGGTCGAACTGCGTCGCTGGGTCATCGGCCCCGAGGGCAAGGCGCGCGGGCGACGGCGCGGATTGGCGGCACGATTGGCCGATGTCGCGTCGTATGACGAGGAAGGTGGTCTTGCCATCGAAATGGCGCGGATCGCAGCGGAGGCTTTGCCGGGCAATGGCTGGCTAACCCGTGTGGCCGAGAATATGCCATCGGGGCCGGTCGAGCGTTTGCTATCGGCAATCCGGACTATGGTATTCGCGCGCGACGAAAGCAACGCGGCAGACGCTGGCTACGGTCTTGAGACCGAACTCGCCGACCCCGATGCCGCCGTGGTCGATGCGGTCGCCGATGCAGCTGTGGCACTGGAGGCGTTGGCACGGCCTTTGACGGTGCTTGGCGGGCGGTTGGAGGCGATGATCGCCGACCCGCCCGACTGGCTCGACGGCGGCGCGCGCGCGCGGGTGGAGGGCGCGATGGCGAGCCTTGGTTGGCGGATCGACACGCTGCGCGCATGGATAGCGATGTTGGCGCGCGCGGTTGGCCCGGTCGATCCCGACTTTGTCGACTGGCTGGGCGTTGACCGGTTTGAGGGCCGCGACATGGATGTCGGCATGCACCGGCGCTGGCTCGACCCGATGAAGCCGGTGGCCGATATCGTGCTGAAGCCAAGCCACGGGGTGCTGGCAACGTCGGCAACGCTGCGCAGTGGCGGCGACTGGGCCAACGCCGAAAGCCGCACCGGCGCGGTGCACCTCGACCATCAGACCGAACATTTTTCCGCGACCAGCCCGTTCGATTATGCGACTCAGGCAGAGGTCCTGATCGTCACCGACGTAAAGCGCGGCGATATGGCGGCGCTGGCCGGAGCGTATTCATCGCTGATCAGTGCGTCGGGCGGCGGCGCGCTGGGGTTGTTTACTGCAATCCGCCGGTTGCGATCGACCTATGCGCGCATTGCCGACCGGCTAGCGCGCGACGGGCTTCCTTTATATGCGCAGCATGTCGACCCGATTGACACCGGGACGCTGGTCGATATTTTCCGCGATGACCCCCAGGCCAGTCTGCTCGGAACCGATGCGCTTCGCGACGGGGTGGATGTGCCTGGGGCTTCGCTGCGGCTCGTCATCATCGAGCAAGTGCCGTGGCCCCGCCCCGACATCCTCCACCGGGCACGCCGGCTTTCATTTTCTGCTGGGAGCCCGCACCAGCCCGCGACAACAAAAGGAACAGGCACGGATTATGATGACCGGATGATCCGCGCGAAACTGGCGCAGGCGTTCGGACGGTTAATCCGCAGTGCCGGCGATAAGGGGCATTTTGTCCTGCTGTCCGCTGCGGTGCCGAGCCGTTTGCTGACCGCCTTTCCGCCCGGAACACCGGTGCGGCGGGTGACGCTCGACGAAGCGGTCCGCTCGGTCAAATCGGGACTTTCCCCTGCAACAAATTTGCGGCAGGAAGCAGATGAGACCCTGCAAGAAGGCAACCCGATTTGACGCTGACACTCACTTTATTGCGCCACGCCAAATCGAGCTGGGACGACGCCATTCCCCGCGATTTCGACCGGCCGCTCAACAAACGCGGCGAGAAGGCGGCGGTCGTCGTCGGCGTTTGGGTGAAGCGCGAGGGACTGACCTTCGATCATGTCGTCGCCAGCCCGGCCGTTCGCGTGATTGACACCATCGACCAGTTCGTCAAAGGCGCCGGCGAACGGATCGACGCAACGTGGGACCGGCGGATTTATCTGGCGTCGTCGGCTACGCTGATGGATGTGCTCCGCGACCAGCCCGATGCCGCCAAAAGCGTGCTGATGATCGGGCATAATCCGGGGATGGAGGATCTGGTGTTCGACATCGTACCCGATGACGGCAGTTCGCCCCTGCGCGATGTGGTGTGGGAGAAATATCCGACCGGCGCGCTGGTGCGGATGGAACTGGACATCGAGCGCTGGGCCGACATCGACCGCAAATGTGGGAAGCTGACCCACTTTATCCGCCCACGCGACCTCGACCCAGAACTGGGACCGGAGGACGAATGACTCCCGTCACGTGGCGCAAAGCAGAGCCGGATGATGCCGAAGCGTTATCCTATCTCGGTGCGGCGACGTTCCTTGTCAGCTTTGCTTTCGACCACCCGGGCAAACCGCTGATCAACCATTTGAAGACCGAGCACAGCGCCGAATATTACTCCGCCAAGCTGGCCGATCCCGACATTGATATCGTCATCGCCGAAACGCCTTTGGGCGCGCCGATTGGCTATGTCATGCTCGCCCCGCCCGAACATCCCGGGTTGCAGCACGACGGCGACCTCGAATTGAAACGTATTTATCTGCTGGGTCCTTGGCAGGGCGGCGGCAACGGTCGCGCGTTGATGGAGCAGGCGTTCCAAATCGCAGTGGCGCGAAAAGCAAAAAGGTTGCTACTCGCCGTTTACGAAAGCAACCACCGCGCCGTCGCTTTTTACGAACGCGCGGGGTTCGCACATATCGGCGAGACTGTTTTCATGGTCGGCGACGTGCCTTTTCGAGACATGGTCTATGCGCGAGGGATAGCGCGGGACACTTGACCATGTTGCTGTGTCAGCAACGTCACGCAATTTTTTCGATAAAACCACCGCAGAAGGAAATTTAGGCAGCAGCTAACGCCGCTGACAATCTGTCCCGAACAGCGCGAAGAGCCGCGATATCGAATTGCGGTGCCCGGCCACGTGTCGCATCCAGCGCGGGCGCAGCGCTAACGCCGCCGCTGCTCAAAAATTTGCGCGCGCCCTTGATCGTATAGCCTTCATTGTTCAGCAGCCGGTGAATTGTGCGCAGCATATTGACGTCATCGGGCCGATAGTGCCGCCGACCGCCCGCGCGTTTCAGCGGGTTCAGCATAGGGAATTGTTCTTCCCAATAGCGCAGGATATGGGTCCGGACGCTCAGTTCCTCGGCCATTTCGCCGATTGTGCGAAAGGCGTCGGCGGACTTTTCGCTCATTTGACTTTCTGCCGCATACCTTGGCTCGCACGGAAAGTTAGCACGCGGCGCGGAGTGATGGGCACTTCGACACCGGTTTTGGGGTTGCGACCGATACGTTCACCCTTGTCGCGCAGGACGAAGGTGCCAAAACCGGAAATCTTTACATTCTCGCCGCCGATCAATGCGCTGGTCATATGATCCAATATGGATTCGATCATCGCTGCCGCATCGGCGCGTGATAACCCAACTTGACGGTTGAGAATTTCGGCCAAATCGGCCCTAGTGAGAGTTCCAGCATCGGCCATTATATTGTCTCCGGACGCGCGACCCGCCATTGAGAAGTCACAGTTATATAACAAAGTTTGGTCAATGTAAAACGCCGATGTAGCCAATATCGTCCTACATCCGGACGACCGACGCGCCCCAAGTAAATCCGCCGCCCATGGCTTCGAGCACGATGATGTCACCGGCCTTTATCCGTCCGTCGCGCACCGCCACATCGAGCGCCAGTGGCACCGACGCCGCCGAGGTATTGGCGTGCTGGTCAACGGTCATGACGACCTTGGCCGGATCGAGGCCAAGCTTCTTTGCGGTGGCGTCGATAATCCGGGCGTTGGCTTGGTGAGGCACGACCCAATCGACATCGCGCGCGTCGATGTCCGCCGCCGCCAGTGTTTCGGTCATCACATTGGCGAGGTTGGTGACGGCGTGGCGAAATACCTCGCGACCTTTCATCCGCAATTTGCCGACGGTGCCAGTGGTCGAAGGCCCGCCGTCAACAAAAAGAAGTTCATTGTGCTTGCCATCGGCATGAAGCCGCGTTGCCAGCGCACCGCGCGTACCGGTTTCGCCCACCAGCACCACCGCACCGGCCCCGTCGCCAAATAATACGCAGGTCGCGCGGTCTTCCCAATCGAGGATGCGGCTGAACGTTTCCGCACCAATGACCAACGCGTTTTTGGCAGAGCCTGCACGGATCATGCTTTCGGCAACAGAAAAAGCGTAGAGAAAGCCCGAGCACACCGCAGCAACATCGAATGCGACCCCGCCATTACAGCCCAGCGCGTGCTGGACAATCGTCGCCGAGGCCGGGAAGGTCTGGTCAGGCGTTGCGGTCGCGACAATGATGAGGTCGATATCGTCCGCCGTCATCCCCGCCGCATCAAGCGCCTGGCGCGCAGCATCGGTGGCAAGCGTCGCGGTGGTTTCATCAGGGCCAGCGATGTGACGGAATTTGATGCCAGTGCGCTCAACAATCCACTCATCCGAGGTATCGACGCGCGCCGCCAATTCGGCGTTGGACACCCGGTTTTTCGGGAGCGCTGAACCAGTCCCCTTGATAACTGCACGCAGCGCAATGTCGGTCATGCCGCTTCGATCCGCGCCAGATCCTGCGTGATACGCGCGGTTATGTCTTCCTCGACCAATCGCGCCGCGACTTCGACCGCGTTGGCGACGCCCTTCACCGTTGCGCTTCCGTGACTCTTCACAACGACACCGTTCAATCCCATGAACACCGCGCCGTTATGGTTATTGGGGTCGAGATGGTGGCGCAGCAACTCGGTTGCTGGACGCGAGACCAAAAATCCGAACTTTGAGCGGATCGAACTGGTGAACGCACGGCGCAACAGGTCGGTCACGAAACGCGCCGTGCCCTCGATAGATTTCAGCGCAATATTGCCGGTGAAGCCGTCGCACACGACAACATCGCATTCGCCGCGATTGATTTTGTCGGCCTCGACAAAGCCTTGGAAATCCATGTGTAGTCCAGTGGCATCACGCAAATGCTGCGCAGCATCACGCAATTCGTCGGTGCCCTTCATCTCTTCGGTGCCGATGTTGAGCAAGCGTACACGCGGCCGGTCGAAACCAAAGATAATCCGTGAATATGCCGCGCCCATCACCGCGAATTGCACCAGGTTCTTAGCTTCACATTCGGTATTTGCACCCAGATCGAGCATGACCACATCGGTGTCTTCCAAGGTCGGTAGTAACGCCGCAAGCGCAGGCCGGTCGATCCCCGGCATTGTGCGCAGCGCCAATTTGGCGATCGCCATCAACGCACCAGTGTTACCTGCGCTAACCGCAGCGCTGGCATCACCCGCTTTGACGGCGTTAATCGTAAGGCCCATCGAACTGGTTTTGGACTTGCGCAACGCCGCGCTAAGCTTGTCTTCACCGGTGACAATTTCGTCGGTGTGCAATATCTCGGAAGCGGCGCGTAAATTGGGGTGGCTATCGAGCGCGGACTTGATCCGCACCTCGTCACCGACCAGCAGAAACTTGAAACTCTCGTGCCGGTGCCGGGCAAGCGCCGCACCTGCAACCATAACTGGCACACCTTCGTCCCCGCCCATCGCGTCAATGGCGATACGCGGCTTCATGGTCACCAGCACTTCTCCTTGATGGAGGGGTAGATCAGGCGACCGCCATCACTTCGCGGCCGTTATAGTGGCCACAGGCATCACACATATGGTGCGGACGCTTCAATTCGCCGCAGTTTGCACATTCCTGATAAGCAGCAACTTTGAGCGAATCATGGCTGCGGCGCATCCCGCGCTTGGATGGTGATGTTTTTCTTTTGGGGACAGCCATTTCGGCACCTGTTCCATTTCAAAATCAATAAGTTCTGGCACATAATAGGCAATAAGGCCGGTCGTGGCAAGCAAACGCCAGAATCGCACCTTAAAACCCGGAAATGTCCGTGTGAGCGGCGCGCTATACCGCTTTTTCTAAGCTTTGCAAGCCGAGAGATAGTGGTTAGACGGTGCGCAATAACAGGGAGAGAAGATATGCTAAGTTTACCGGTAACACTGACAATTGCGGGAGGCGCAGCGGTCGTCAACCTATGGCTGATGATCCGCTGTGGTCAGGCCCGAACCAAAGGCGGTGTTTCGATAGGCGACGGCGGCGATGACTTCCTGATCCGCCGGATGCGCGCGCACGCCAATTTCGTCGAAAGCGCGCCATTTGTCTTGCTATTGCTGGCGGCACTCGAAATCACCGGCGGCACCAACAACTGGCTTTGGGGTATCGGCATCCTCTACATTGTCGGGCGGCTGGCGCATGGTTTGGGAATGGACGGCGGCGCGCTTGGTAAAGGACGTATGGTCGGCACGCTGATTTCAATGATAACGCTGCTTGGCTTAGCCGGATGGGCGTTGTGGCGGGTTTACGCGGCGGTTTTGTAGATTAGCGCGCAGCCAGAATATCGTCGGCGACAAACATATTGTTCCGTCGCTCATAACCGAACTGGCTGGTCGGACCGTGGCCGGGGATGAAGGTGACTTCGTCTCCGAGCGGCCATAACTTTTGCGTTATCGCGTTTATCAGGTCGGCGTGGTTGCCGCGAGGAAAGTCTGTGCGACCAATTGATCCTTGAAACAGCACGTCGCCGACAATCGCGAGCTTTGAGGCTGCATGGTGGAACACGACATGCCCCGGTGTGTGACCGGGGCAGTGAATGACATCGAGTGTCAGGTTGCCAACGGTCACCGTGTCGCCGTCAACCAGCCAGCGGTCGGGTTCGAATACTTGGCCGTTGACCCCGTATTTGCGGCCATCCTCGGCGAGCTGCGCGATCCAGAACCGGTCTTCTTTATGCGGCCCTTCGATCCGCAGACCCAGTTCCTTGGCCAATATCCCGGCCTCGCCGCAATGGTCGATATGGCCGTGGGTAATCAGGATTTTCTCCAGCTCGACACCGGTTTGGGCAACGGCATCTTTTAGCTTATGCAGATCGCCACCCGGATCAACCAGCGCACCCTTGTTGGTTTCGGTGCACCAGAACAATGTGCAGTTTTGCTGCAACGGGGTGACCGGAATGATCGCGGCCTTCAGTGGCGGTTGCTTGTTCATGGTTGATGTGACGTTGGACATTCCGCCTATGTGGCGGCCGCCGCTCGTCCTTGCAAGCCTTCAAAGCCGTCGCCCCGCCCAGACCACCCGGCCGATGATGGTCACTGCCGCCCCGTCGAGGTCTGGCCAGCCAGGATAGGCG
>JANLRW010000287.1:0-3234 GCA_031361925.1 Sphingomonadales bacterium | reverse complement strand
GCGTGCAAATCGACCCGCGCTTACCTGTCATCCCGGTTCGCGCGCTTAAGAACAAGGGCACTGAGTTGTTCACCGCCAAACAGGTCGAGGTCGCCGCGATGCTGGATCGCGGCGAAATCGATATGGAAGAGGCACAACTCGAGATCGAGAAATATTGGGCAGGCGCGCTCCGCCGTGCGGTAATCGACGGCGATGTTGAATATGGTTCGGTCATGGCCGGGCAGTCGGTCGGCATGGTGCATGTCGAACGGCCGGTCATCGACATCATCGCGAAGTTGATCATGGAGGCCGAAGTGGCGCTGGCGCGTTAAAGCGTCTTGTCTTCACAACACAGCGCCCGCATATCAGCGGCATGACAGATGAAGCCGCGCCGGAACTCAACCCCCTTAATCCAGCCTATGTGACCACGACGCGGATATCGTCGGCATTGGGGCTGCTCCCGTTGGTGATCGGTGGGGGTGTTTTGGAAACCACGCAGTCGTTGCCGCCGGGTAGTTTCATTGTCCCCGCGCTCATCCTGTACGCCTTTCTGTCCTTCGTCGTGCCCGCGCGCAAATACCGTCATTGGGGCTATAACATGGGCACCGACCGCCTCCGTGTCGTGCGCGGTTATATGTTTCACCACGACACCGTCGTGCCGTTTGGGCGTATCCAGCATATTGACGTCGATCAGGGCCCGGTTGACCGGCGCTATGGCTTGGCGCGGCTTACGGTTCATACCGCAGGAAACCATAACAGCACGGTGGCGCTGCCCGGTCTTACCCACGCTGATGCTTTGGCAATGCGTGAGACAATCCGCGCTGCGATCCGGCAGGATGTGCTTTGAACGACGCCGCGACCAACATGACACTTGCCTCGGCTGATGAAGATGGCCAGCGCCTCCATATCGCCGGGCTGCTAGTTGGCTTTGTCAATGGCTTGCCGCGCCTTATTTTCCCCACTGCGGCCGCGCTGTTCGGCGCTGGCCGAAGCGATAGGGGCGTATTTTTTATGCCATTTATTATCGCCGCCGTTGTCGGCTTCAGCCTGTTTTTCCGTTGGCTGTCATGGTTGCGGTTCCGTTATTACATCGGCGCGCACGACATCCGAATCGAGAGCGGGGTATTGAGCCGCAACGCGCGTTCAATCCCCTATGAGCGCATTCAGGATGTCAGCATCGAACAGAAGCCGCTGGCGCGCGTTATGGGGTTAACTGAGGTCAAATTCGAAACCGGCGGTGGTGACGGAGATGATGCAAAGTTGAGCTTCGTCAGCATGGCAGAAGCCGAAAATTTGCGCGACTTGGTGCGAACGCGCAAAAGCGGCGCGGCGCTTGCTGGCGAACCCGAAGTGGCTATAACGGATAACACCCCACCGATTTTCGCGATGGATAGCCAGCGCGTTTTCACGTTTGGGCTCTATTCTTTTTCACTGTTTATCTTCGCGGTGATGGGCGGATTAGCGCAGCAGTTCGATTCGTTCCTGCCGTTCGATCTGTGGGATATCCGTGCGTGGACGGGGATTGCCGAGGACCGCGGTATCACTGTCGATCAGATCAGCCATGTCGCGATAACCGCGCAGATCATTTTCGGGGTAGCAGCGTTGGCCGGTTTGTTGCTCATTGGGTTAGCATCGGGTGTTATCCGCACTACCTTGCGCGAACATGGCTTCCGGTTAGACCGCACCGAAAAGGGCTTCAGGCGGCGGCGCGGCCTGCTGACGCTGACCGACGTGGTGATGCCTGCACACCGCGTTCAGGCGGCGGTTATCCAAACCGGCCCGTTCCGCAAACGGCGTGGGTGGCACGCGCTAAAGTTCGTCAGCCTCGCGCAAGACAGTAAGGACGAGACTAACTTTGTTGCCGCACCGTTCGCCACGCTGGCGGAGATATGGCCGATCGCCCACGCGGCCATCATTGATGCACCTGACGGCGAAACCGACTTTCGGCGCGGTGCAGGGAAACACTGGAGCATGCAGCTATGGATCGTGCTGCCAGTGGTTTTGGCGGCTATGATTGCCGCAATATGGTTCGCCGACGTTAGCCCAACGCAGTCGATACTGCTGTTGTTGATGGTGGTGCCGTTTGTGCCCGTGCTATGGCTCGATTGGCGCGGTTATCATTACGGGCTCGATGGGCGGCAAATCTATGTGCGGCGCGGCTGGTGGCGACAAAGGCTGATCATTGCGCCTCAGGTGAAGGTGCAAACGGTTGAGATCAGGCAAGGCCCGATATCGCGGCGTCAGGGGTTGGCGTCGCTCCATTTCGGCATCGCAGGCGGAACATTGGAGATGATCGCCCTGCCTCTGGAGAACGCTCGGGAGATACGCGATGCGGTAATGGAGAGGGTGGCTGCGGTCGATTATTCGGTGGTGGCTAAAGGGTAGGTTGGTCTGCGCGGCGGTCTTCGTCTGAATTCTCTTTTCCAGTACTTCAGAACAGCACGGCGGCTAGTTTATAGCGCTCACAACCTGCGTTTCGATCACGCTGCCATCATCCTTGCGCAAAGTCATCGTGACTTTCTTCGCCGCCCAATCGATGTCGATCTGGCCAAAATTGGGGATGCCCCACAGGCCGCCGGTCCGCGTGGGGTCGGGTTCCTTTTCGCCGCCATCGCCTTTGCCGAAAGCGAAGTTCAGCGAGCTTGATGTGAAGTCCCAGATCGGTTTCGCAATGCCCTGCGCGTTGGTTTTATAAAACCCGCCGGAATGCCGGTCGCCGGTCAGGAAGATCGTGTTGTCGACGCCCTTTTGCGCCAGCAACGCATATAGCCGTTCGCGTTCCTTGGGGAAGTTGGTCCACCCTTCGAAATTATGCGCGTCCGTGACAACTTGCGTCGATGAAATGATGAAACGCAGCTCGGCAGGCGTGGCAAGTTCCTGTGCCAACCACTCCCACTGCTTTCCGCCCAATATCGTGGCGTTTGGGTCGGTGTTTGGGATGTACCAGCCCAGCGACGGGCCGGGGTCACGATAAGGCATGGACGCCAGATCTGAACGGAAGAAGCGTGCGTCGAGGATGATGAACTGGACACGTTTGCCTTCGGGCCCGACGATGCGGCTTTCGTAGACGCCGGCGCGCGATTTTACCGCTTCGCTGCTGGCCCAGTAATTCTCGTACAGTTTCTCGGCATATTCCTTGAACGCGAAAGTCCCGCCCGCGTCGTTCGCGCCGAAATCATGGTCGTCCCATGTTGTCATCATCGGCACGCTTCGACGGAAGCGGTCGAACTCGATACGCGTATTGAGCTTCTTGTA
>JANLRW010000281.1:0-8698 GCA_031361925.1 Sphingomonadales bacterium | reverse complement strand
GTGCCGTAACGCGTGCGCGCATGGTGGAGATTGTGGACGCCCTCGTACATGAAAGACGGCACCAGCATCGGCACACCGATGAACAGGTTGAACCCCAAACGAAAGCCAGGAACGGTCGAATGTTTGATATGGGTGATTTCGTGAATGAAGCTGCCTGCGCGGTAGAGCGCGAGGATCGACACTATTACCGCCGCTGCCTTAATCCAAAACGGTATGGCCAGTATGGCAACCGCCAGCGCAGTATAGCCGAGCAGCGCCGATCCCAGAAAATCGCTCCAGTATATGTGCGGCCTCGCGCTGTTCAGATCGCGCGTCAATTCAGCCGCCGCACGAATCATCGCCATATCGTCAGGCGCGCGTTTCAGCCGCGCAGCCTTCGCTGCGAAGTCATTGTCGGAGGCCGTCAGCGGTGCTGTAGTTGGCGCGGGGATAGCCATGTCGGACATATAGGAATTGCACTTTAGTCTAGTCAACGTTGTCTGTGGCATAACCGCCGCACATGGCGAGACTATGGCAAAACAGTGCTTTTTAGGCAGACGGATTCGATATCAGTGATTTATGCAATCGTTTGTTGTATTCTGACAAACGACGCGATAGTGGATGATCTGATGGCGGTTTCAACCAATAATATGATGCAAGCAGGGCCGGTGGAGGTGTCGCAGTGGACGGCGGCGCATGTTGCCTCCATCGCTAATGCCCCATTGCCAGCAGCACCGTTGATCGAAGCGGTTACACCGTTGTTCGCGCAATATGATTTATGGGACCTGTGGCCGCTACAGAAACCCGACGGTAGTGTTGCCGAAATAGCCGGTGGTGCTTTGTGGATGGTGCTTTCCGCACCGCGCCACGGCGATCCGGGAATGCGTCACGACGTGGCGCGGACGCGGATGTTATTTTGCAAGGGCAGTCGGTGGCATGACTGCGGGTTGTTATTTCCCGATGACCTTAATCCCGGCTCACGGGAGTGGTCGGGGTCGGCGCTGTATGATGCGGCAACCGGCACTGTCACCGCCTATTTCACCGCCGCCGGGCGGCGCGGTGAAGCGTCGCGTAGCTTCGAGCAGCGACTATACTACGCACACGGCGCACTTAATCTGTCGGGCGCGCTGCCTGCCATAACCGACTGGACAGCGGCGCAACCTTTGGTCCTAAACGACGGACGTCATTATGTCGATCTAGCGCTCGATCAGGGCGTACCGGGGAGCATCCGCGGGTTTAGAGATCCTTATTGGTTCCGCGATCCGCTCGGCGGCCAAGCTTATATCCTGTTCACCGGATCGCAACCGGGATCGGCCCATGATGTTAGCGGCGTTGTTGGAATTGCACGCGCAGTGTCGCGAAAAGACGAAGCTGGTTACGACCTGTTGCCGCCAATCGTCAGCGCCGACGGCGTTGCCAACGAAATGGAACGCCCGCATATGATTGTGCGGGACGGGCTTTATTATCTGTTCTGGTCATCACAACACACGGTATTTTCAGCCGTTGGCCCAAAAGGCCCAAGTGGACTCTACGGCATGGTAGGGAGGTCGCCCACAGGGCCGTTCGAACCGCTCAATGGCTCCGGTCTGGTCATTGCCAACCCTGCCGAAGAACCCCGCCAAGCCTATTGCTGGCAAGTGCTCGACACGCTCGAGGTAGTAAGCTTTGTCGATCATTGGGGCTTAAAGGGCCGCGATCCGGATGCTGATCCAGCCTTGAATCGCGCCCAATTTGGCGGCACTATCGCACCAATGTTGAAAATCGAAATTGACGGTACCGCGACAAAGCTTGTGGGTCTTGCGTGAGCGAGCGCCTTTTTGGCTGTATTGAAGCGGGCGGGACCAAGTTTATCGCCGGAATTGTCGCATCGCCCGACGATATTCGTGACACAGCGCGCTTTGATACCATCAGCCCCACCGAAACAATCAGTGCAGTCATCGCGTGGCTACGGGCCGCGCAGTTGCGGCATGGCACGTTAGCTGCAATCGGTATCGCCAGTTTCGGACCGCTGGAACTCGACCGCAGCGCGCCAAATTGGGGGCATATTAGCGCGACGACAAAACCCGGCTGGAGCAATGCTGACTTTGGTGGTTTGGTGGCGCGCGAACTGGGGCTGCCCGTCGGGTTTGACACTGACGTCAACGGTGCAGCGCTTGCCGAAGCGCTTTGGGGCGCGGGGTTGGGCCACAAGATCAGTGTCTATGTGACAGTTGGGACGGGGATTGGTGGTGGTGCGATTGTAGACGGCAAGCCGCTGCAAGGGCTGACGCATCCCGAGATGGGGCATATCCGCCCGCAACGTCACGCCGATGATTTGGAGTTTGCTGGCATTTGCCCGTTTCACGGCGATTGTCTGGAAGGGCTGGCGAGCGGCCCTGCCATCAAGGCGCGGTGGGGCGCGTCGCTCTCGGATCTGCCAGCAGACCATCCTTCACACAGCATTATCGCATTTTATTTGGCTCAGCTTGTTGTCACGCTGCAATCGGTGATGGAGCCGGGCCGCGTCATATTGGGCGGCGGCGTTATGGATACTCCGGGTCTTATCGACCGGGTGCGCTGTAGCGCTGCGATTATCGGAAAGGGTTATTTCAAAGGCGATCCCCATGAGATCGTCGTCGCGCCGGCGCTTGGCGACCGCGCCGGACTTTTGGGCGGCCTTGCCTTAGCGCAGGCTATATTGGGCTAGGCCTTGGCCCTAACTAGATTGCCGTACAACCAAAGTTGGTTCGAGCACGACCGAACCAGTATTTTCGCCAGCGATCCGACGAAACAGCAGGTCGACGAGGTGGGTCGCACCTGCAGCTAAATCCTGACGTATCGTGGTCAGCGGTGGAACCGTCTGGTTGGCAAATGCCAAATCGTCATAGCCCACGACATGCACTTCGCGTGGCACCGACACTCCATGTTCTGACAAAGCCCGAAGCGCACTCATCGCGATAACGTCCGACGCGGCAATGATGCCATTGGGTAGCGTCTTGGTCTCATCGAGCCATTTGCTGATCGTTGGATGCGCGGTTTCGGCGGTCAGATGCGCTGGCAATATCGTGAGTGCGTCCCCCATTCCAGCGTCGGCGAGCGCGGCGCTAGCCCCGGCAAGCCGTTCGGAAATTTCCGGGGCAACTGGGTCACCGAAAAATGCAAAATTGCGACAACCACGTTCGATCAAGTGCCGCGTCGCCAGCTCCCCGCCCTTGCGGTTGTCCGAACCGACCGAACAATGCACTTGGCCGGGTAGGTTTGCGCCCCATGCGACCAGGGGCAGATAGCGGCCGGCAACCGAGTCAATCACCGCGAGCTGGTCCGACTGGCCAATCAATATGGCACCATCGACGCGGCCTGAGTCGACCACACGGCTCAGCCAGCCGGGATCGGTCGGGATGACCCGTGATAACAATAAATCATGACCGCGCTCGGTCAACGCGTCGGCAAGATACCCCAGCAAGGTCATGAAAAACGGGTCGGAAATGTGCTGACCGGTCTCGTGTCCGAGCGGGATCAGCACACCGATGGCTCCGGCGCGCTTTATCCGCAAATTGCGCGCCATCACATTGGGTCTGAAATCATGTTCGCGCGCCAATTGCTGGATACGGTCGCGAGTTTTCTTGGCAATCAACTGCGAATCGGCCAGCGCGCGAGACACCGTTCCCGGCGACACACCCGCAAGCTTTGCAAGGTCGGTAATATTTCTGATCCGCCCCTGATCGGCCATTCTAATTCCTTTATTAGCCTATGTGCGGACGAATAGCCGCCAAGGCAAGTGAGAACAACTATCAATGCAATCGTTTGTTGCATTCAGATGGTAAACTATTATCGGTAGATGCGGGATAGGAGACCAACGATGAACATTTTGCAGGGCAAACCGCATTTATCGTTATGGCAGATCATCCAGATGAACCTTGGTTTTCTGGGCTTACAGTTCAGTTTCGGGCTGCAACAAAGCAACATGAGTCCGATTTACAAATATCTGGGCGCTGAGGAATCGGCGTTGCCTTTGCTGTGGCTGGCAGGGCCGATGACTGGGCTGATAATCCAGCCAATTATCGGCGCGATGAGCGACCGGACGGTAACCCGTTGGGGGCGCCGAACGCCTTATTTCCTGATTGGTGCTGTGATGTGCAGCCTTGCTTTGCTGTTCATGCCTTTTTCAGCCTCGTTGCTGATGGCGGCGTCGCTATTGTGGATACTCGACGCTGGCAATAATGTCACTATGGAGCCATATCGTGCCTATGTGAGCGACCGACTGAACGAAGACCAGCACCGCGCCGGTTTTTTGACTCAAAGCGCGTTTACCGGGCTTGCGCAAACGCTTGCTTATGCAGCGCCTTCGCTGTTTGTGCAGCTTGGCATGGATGCCAACGCGGTAAGTGCTAGCGGGATTCCCGATACGACTAAGCTCGCCTTTCTAATCGGCGCCATATTATCGTTGAGCACGATCGTTTGGTCGGTATTGAGCGTGCGCGAATTGCCCTTAAGCGACGCCGAAATCGCCGAAATGCGAAAACGGCCGATGGGCGTCGCAACAACATTTCGCGATATTGGTGATGCCATCCGCGAAATGCCACTGGTTATGCGACAGCTGGCTTGGGTCAAACTATTCCAATGGTATGCGATGTTCTGTTTCTGGCAGTTCGTCGCGTTATCGTTCAGCAAATCGGCGTTCGGCACGACCGACGCGAGCACCGATGCCTTTCGTGAGGCGGGGCTCGAATACGGGCTTGCGGGGGCATTCTACAATTTCGTGGCGTTTCTATCGGCACTGCTGATGGTCGGCGTTGTAAAAAAATATGGAGCAAAAACCGTCCATGCCGCGTGCCTCTTGGCCGCAGGGTTGGCGATGATGGCCATTCCGGGCGCACAGTCGCAAAGCGCGCTCTGGTTCCCGATGATCGGTATAGGCCTTGGCTGGGGCAGCATAATGGGCAACCCTTATATCATGCTGGCGGGCTCGATCCCGCCCGAACGCACCGGGGTTTATATGGGTATTTTCAATATGTTCATCGTCATCCCGATGCTGCTTCAGATTTTCACTTTTTGGGCATTTGATCTTTATGATGGTTTGCTCGGCGGCGACCCGCGGAACGTATTATATCTTGCCGGACTGTTGATGACGTTCGCGGCAGCCGCAACATTGCGGATCAGCAGCACCGCCGGTCGTGGTGCGCAGCCCATGCTGGCAGGGCACTGAGGGGTAACTGGGGCTTTTCGGCAACATTATTCCGGTCGCAACGATAAAATGCAAAGGTTTGCATAAAGAATGTTGCAAACGATTTCCAAACGCGTATTTGTAACGTCGAAGCAGTTATAAAGGCTGCTCGTCTTTTAGGACTTATCGGGAGGATGACATGAAGGTATTTTTGGCAAACACGGGCGTTTCGGTGTTGGCGATTTGCGCTGCATTTGCCGTAGTGGCACCAGCATCTGCACAGGACGACGCCGCACCCGCCGACGAGCAAGCTTATGACGATGAAATTGTCGTCACCGCTGTCGCCAAAGGTCAAAACCGCCTCGACAGTTCGATCTCTGTCAGCTCGCTCGGCGCTGACGATATTGCCGCCGCTGTGCCGCGCGCCGCTGCTGAACTGCTCCGCAGCATTCCGGGCATCCGGTCGGAATCATCGGGCGGCGAAGGCAACGCGAACATCGCGGTGCGTGGCCTTCCGGTGGCATCGGGTGGTGCAAAATTCCTTCAGTTGCAAGAGGATGGCCTGCCGATCCTCGAATTTGGCGATATCACCTTTGGCAATGCCGACATCTTCCTGCGCGCTGACTTCAATGTTGGCCGCGTCGAGGCAGTGCGCGGTGGTTCGGCTTCGACCTTTGCGTCGAACTCGCCCGGTGGCGTGGTCAACCTGATATCGAAAACCGGCGAACAGGAAGGCGGTGCATTGCAGGCGTCGGTCGGCCTGGGCTATGGCGAGTATCGCTTCGACTTTGACTATGGCGGTAAGCTGTCCGACGATCTGCTTTACCACTTCGGCGGCTTTTACAGGCAGGGCGAAGGACCGCGTGATATCGGATATAATGGTCTTAAGGGTGGCCAGTTCAAGATCAACGTTACCAAAAAATTCGATAGCGGCTTTATCCGGTTTTACGGAAAATATCTTGATGACCGCGCGGTCGGCTATCTGCCAAATCCGGTTCGCGTATCGGGCAGCAACGCTAACCCGAATTATGCCAATGTCGCCGGTTTCGACATTAACGGCGACAGCCTTCATTCGCGTAATTTCTTAACCGCAACGACGCTCAACGGTGAAAACAACCGTGAGAGCTTCTCGCTGCGCGAAGGGATGCACCCGGTGGTCAAATCGCTTGGATTTGAGGCACAGTTCGAAGTCGCAGACGGCTGGAACGTCACCAATCGTTTTCGCTTCTCTGATGTATCGGGCGCGTTTGTTTCGCCCTTCCCGGGTTCGATTGATACCGCAACCAACGTAGCCGTCGGCATTGGTGGCGCGGGATCGACGCTGCGTTACTTCAACGGCGCGAGTGCAGGGACTGCGGTTGCACCGAATGCACTGGTGGCGCGGATTGTGTTATTCAACACGCGATTGAAGAGCTTGGACAATATCACTAACGACCTGCGCATCGGGCATGATTTTGCGATGGGCGGAGGCACCGGCAGCTTTAATCTGGGCTTCTATAAATCCCGCCAAGACGTAAACACCGAATGGTTGTGGACATCGCATTTGTTAGAAGTGCGCGGTGGTGGCGATGCGGCGTTGCTCGATGTACGCAACGCAGGCGGCGTAACGGTAACCGATGGCGGCACCGTTGGATACGGCGCAACGTTCTTCGGCAATTGCTGCCGCAGGGTCTATGATGTCAGCTATGACACCAACGCGCCATTCGCCTCGCTCAACCTCGAATTTGGCAAATTGACGGTCGATGGCAGCATCCGGTGGGACTTTGGCAAAGCCAAGGGTCGGGTGTTCGGTGCCGATTTAGGCGGCGGACGTGTCGGCGTTGCGGCAATCGACATCAACGGCAACGGCACGATCTCACCACCTGAAGCGCAGACCAGTGTCGTTCCGCTGGGTAGCCCGGGACTTGTCAATTATAACTATGATTATGGCAGCTATTCGCTTGGTCTCAATTACCGGCTGAGCGACGATCTTGCGCTGTTTGCGCGATATAGCAAAGGTGGCCGGGCTAATGCCGACCGAATATTGTTTAACGGCAATAACATCCGCAACAGCGACGGCGCTTTGCTGAGCGATGCGGTCGCAATCGACTTCGTCAAACAGCTCGAAGGTGGCGTGAAATACCAGAACGGCGGGATACGGCTCTATGCAACGGCATTCTATGCCAAAACTGAAGAGCAGAATTTCGAGGTCACCTCGGGCACGACATTCGACCGCGCATATAAAGCGGCGGGTCTCGAAGTAGAAGGTAGCTACCGCAGTGGCAATTTCTCGGTTTCGGCGGGCGGTACTTACACTGATGCCGAAATCAGCCGCGACAGTATCAGCCCGGCGCAAGCGGGTAACACCCCGCGGCGGCAAGCGAAGTTCATTTATCAGATCTCGCCCAAATATGAGACCGACATGTTTACCATCGGCGCAAGCATGATTGGCACAACCGAGAGCTTTGCGCAGGACAACAACCAGTTGATTCTGCCTGGTTTCTCGCAGGTAAATGCCTTCTTGGCGGTGCGACCGATAGAACGGGTGCAGGTCTCCTTGAGTGCCAACAATATTTTCGACGTAACGGGGTTCACCGAGTCAGAAGAGGGCTCGATCCCCACCAACGGCATCATCCGCGCGCGGTCGATCAATGGGCGTACAATCTCAGCGGCGGTCAAGATCGACTTTTAAGCAACTTCCAATGTCCGCAAGGTCGCAGCGAAGGGGCGGGTTTCGATCCGCCCCTTTTCTTTGGCCTTGCCATCATACCGAAGCTGGGCGACACCGCATCCATGCTAGGTGTGTGCTATTATCCCGAACATTGGCCGGAGGAGATGTGGGCCGGCGATGCGCAGCGGATGCGGGGACTCGGCCTGACCTATGTACGCATCGGCGAATTTGCTTGGGGGCGGATTGAGCGCAGTGAGGGCGAATTCACGTGGGCGTGGATGGACCGGGCGATTGAGACGCTTGGCCGCGCTGGCCTGAAACTTGTATTGGGAACGCCGACCGCTACCCCGCCCAAGTGGCTATGCGTCAAATATCCCGAGATCCTTCCCGTCGATATCGTGACCGGCATCGCGCGCGGTTTTGGCTCGCGGCGGCATTATGATTTTTCAAGCGAAACTTATCTGGTGCAGGCCGAGCGGATTACCGCGGCGATGGCTGAGCGTTATGGCCGTAACACCCATGTCGCGGGCTGGCAGACCGATAATGAACTATGCTGCCATGACACCACATTAAGTGCTTCGCCCGCCGCGCGGGACAAGTTTCGGAGCTGGTGCGAGACCCGCTACGGTAGCATCGAGGCGCTGAATTCTGCATGGGGTAATGTGTTCTGGTCGATGGAATATGATGCTTTCGACCAGATCGAATTGCCGTTCTTCACCGTCTGCGAAACCAACCCTGCGCACCGGCTGGCCTATCGACGCTTTGCCTCCGATCAGGTAGTGCGCTTCCATGACGTCATGATTGCGGCGATTAGGCGTCATGCGGGGCCGGAGCAATGGGTGACGCATAATATCATCCCGCCCGCGACCACAGGCGTTGATAACGCTGCACTGACCCGGCAGCTCGATTTCGTGAGCTATGACAAC
>JANLRW010000235.1:0-3062 GCA_031361925.1 Sphingomonadales bacterium | reverse complement strand
TCGCCAGCCTTGACTTCGCCGGGGCCGGTTGCCGAAAGCTGAAGACGCTTCGGGCCTTCGCCTTCCATTTTCAGCGCGACTTGCTTGATATTGAGGACGATGTCGGTGACATCTTCGCGCACGCCTGCAAGCGACGAGAATTCATGCAACACGTTCTCGATCTTGATCGAGGTGATCGCAGCCCCCTGCAACGACGAGAGCAGAACCCTGCGCAGCGCGTTGCCGAGTGTCAGACCAAAGCCACGCTCAAGCGGCTCGGCAACAAAGGTTGCTTTACGCTTCGCATCGCTGCCCGACTTCAGTTCGAGAGCGTTGGGCTTTTTCAGTTCCTGCCAGTTCTTGATATTGACGGACATGGATGTTCCCTATTGTTTGGGCAGAACCGGGATTTGGTGCACCGTACCGGTCTGCCTATGGTAAAGAAGGAACGACCGGCCAGCCGTTCCCGAAACGAATTTGTTAAACGCGCCTGCGTTTTGAAGGACGGACGCCGTTATGCGGGATCGAGGTCACATCGCGGATCGATGTGATGGTGAAACCCACCGCTTGCAACGCACGCAGCGCGGACTCGCGGCCCGAACCCGGACCTTTGACTTCGACCTCAAGCGTCCGGACGCCGTGGTCGGCAGCTTTTTTGCCAGCATCTTCGGCGGCAACCTGTGCTGCATAAGGGGTAGACTTGCGGCTGCCCTTGAAGCCCATCGTGCCAGCCGATGACCAGCTAATCGTGTTGCCTTGGGCATCAGTGATCGTGATCATTGTGTTATTGAAGCTGGCGTTGACATGGGCAACGCCTGCCGAGATATTCTTGCGCTCCCGCTTTTTAATGCGCTGTGGTTCGCGTGCCATAATGTGTGTATCCTATTCGAATTATGCGAAAAAAGTAGGTAGGCGTTAGCCCGTTCTTACTTCTTCTTACCCGCGATTGCCTTTGGCTTACCCTTGCGGGTGCGCGCATTGGTATGCGTGCGCTGGCCACGAACCGGAAGGCCTTTACGGTGGCGAAGGCCACGGTAACAGGCGAGGTCCATAAGACGTTTAATGTTCATCGACACGGTCCGGCGAAGGTCGCCTTCTACGGTGTGATCCGCATCGATGGTTTCGCGGATTTGCAATACTTCGGCATCCGAAAGGTCTTGCACACGGCGGCTATGATCAATTCCCAGCTTATTCGCGATTTCGAGCGCCTTTGTGCGACCGATTCCGTGAATGTAGGTTAGCGCAATGATCACGCGCTTGTTGGTTGGGATGTTTACCCCGGCTATACGTGCCACTTCAATTAACTCCTGCTCCACAAGGTGCCCGGAGGC
This sequence comes from Sphingomonadales bacterium, assembly GCA_031361925.1. Classification (GTDB taxonomy): domain Bacteria; phylum Pseudomonadota; class Alphaproteobacteria; order Sphingomonadales; family Sphingomonadaceae; genus Sphingorhabdus_B. The sequence goes on along the minus strand of JANLRW010000235.1, from coordinate 1,752 downwards.
CGCCTTATCTCAACGCTGATGTGTCTTCGCGAAACGCGCAAAGCCAGCGACGCATTACAGCGTTGCTGGACTTGCCATATGTTCGGAATTGAAGCCCCGTTACGGCGAGTCGCGCGTTATGTCAAGCGACCCAACTGAATTGAAAGACAGTTGCATGACAGCAACAGGCCGTAACTTTATTATAAATTTGTCCATAGTGATGTTGCGCTTGCTGCATTCTACCGTAAGTTACATGTTATTAGGTTACGCCCGACCATAAATGAGCCCCCCAAAGGCGAGAAAACGGCCGGACCTGATGATCGTGTGGGAGCGAACATTACGTCCTTTTAGCCAATGGGGAGCTTTCAATATGTCATATCGTTTCAGAACAACCGCGCGGGCGCTTTGTAGCGTAGCGGCAACAACTCTGTTTTTGTCATCGCATCTCGCAACAGCGCAAGATGCCGGGGCACCGGCCGAAGAAGACAAGGAACCGGTCGCAATAGTGGTGACCGGTTCGCGTATAGCGCGGCCAGAGCTTGAATCGGCGGCACCAGTGACAACGCTGAGCGCCGATACCCTGACAGAATCGGGCAACACCGCTGCGGGGGATATCATTCAGTACATCCCCGCTTTGTTCAGCTCGACCAGCAGCGACCTGTCCGCCACGCGCGGAACATTGCTTGGTGGCACGTCGCTGAACCTTCGCGGCCTAGGGTCGGTGCGGACGCTGGTGCTCGTCAATGGCCGGCGCCATATTGCCGGTTCGTCAGGGACTGCTGTGGTCGATGTCGATACTATTCCGACCATATTGATCGACCGGGTCGATGTACTGACCGGTGGTGCATCATCGGTTTATGGTTCCGACGCGGTATCCGGCGTGGTCAATTACATACTGAAAAAGGACTTTGAAGGACTGACGCTGAATGCGCAGGCCGGAATTAGCGAGCGCGGCGACGGCGGCGATTATTCGCTGTCGGGCGCATATGGTTTGAATTTTGCTGATGGACGCGGCAATATTACCATTGCCGGACAGTATAATAAGTCCAACCCGATTGCCTATGGTGACCGCAGCTATCTGCGCGGCGGCCAGCGGCTTGACGATGATGCCAACCCGGCACTTCGCTTTCAAGCAGCTGACCTGACGCCGGCGTTGGTCGCGGCCGGCGCATTTTTGGGCCAAACCATATTACGCAACGGCGCGCCGCGTTACGCGATCACGCCGCAAGCGCTTGCTGACCGTGCCCGCAACGCGGCACCCCGTGCATTCCTTCCGGGCCGTAATTTCTCGATCTCGTCAGCGCTTGGTTTGGTTGGCTTTGACGCCGATGGTGATTTTGTCGCGGATGACCCCCGCACAGATTTTGACCGGAACGGTGTCAATGATTGTGACCAGACATATAATTTCGTCAACACTGGCTTTGGTTGTTATGTGACGGAAAATGGCAGGGTTCGTCCGTTCAAGGATGGCCTGATCGCAGGTTTTGCCAACAGCTTTGGCGGCGACGGCATCCCGGTATTTCTCGACAAGGAGCAAATCGTTCCGGGAGTCGAGCAGTTCAACGCCAACCTCAATCTCAATTACGAGTTCAGCCCGGCATTCAAACCGTTCATCGAAAGCAAATTTTCGCGCACCAACGCGTCGGCGGTCAACAACGTCAACAGCTTTAACGACACCATCCCGATCAAACTCGAAAACCCGTTCATCCCGGTCGAGTTGCGTAATGCGATTACCGCTTATTACACGGCAAACCCCGGACAAAACCCGGCAGA
>JANLRW010000203.1:0-12186 GCA_031361925.1 Sphingomonadales bacterium | reverse complement strand
AAAAGCGATCGTCACTTTGGCCGAAGGCCAGAGCATCGACGTGACAACCGGTATTTAAGGGCAGGATAATGGCACTCAAAAGCTACAAACCAACTAGCCCGGCCCGTCGCGGCCTTGTGCTGGTTGACCGTTCGAGCCTCTACAAAGGTAAGCCGCTCAAAGCGCTAACCGAAGGCAAGAGCAAGACCGGCGGCCGCAACAACAAGGGCCATGTCACCTCGCGTGGCATCGGTGGCGGTCACAAACAGAAATATCGCGTTATCGACTTCAAGCGTCGCAAATGGGATATGCCTGCAACGGTTGAGCGTCTGGAATATGACCCTAACCGTTCGGCGTTCATCGCACTCGTAAAATACGAAGACGGCGAACAAGCATACATCATTGCACCACAGCGTCTGGCTGTTGGCGACACCATCGTCGCTGGCGAAAAGACCGACGTGAAGCCGGGTAACGCCATGCTGTTGTCGCAGATGCCGGTTGGCACAATCTGCCACAATATCGAGATGAAGCCAAACAAGGGTGGCCAGATTGCCCGTTCGGCAGGCACCTATGTGCAGCTCGTCGGTCGTGACGGTGGCCGCGTTATCGTTCGCCTGAACTCGGGCGAGCAACGCTACATCCTCGGCACCTGCATGGGCACAGTTGGCGCGGTTTCGAACCCCGACAACTCGAACACCACGCTCGCCAAGGCAGGCCGCAATCGCTGGCGCGGCATTCGCCCGCTGACCCGCGGTGTTGCAAAGAACCCGGTCGATCACCCGCATGGTGGTGGTGAAGGCCGTACCTCGGGTGGCCGTCATCCGGTTACGCCTTGGGGTAAGCCAACCAAGGGTGCGCGCACTCGCAGCAACAAGTCGACCGACCGGATGATCATCCGTTCGCGGCATGCTAAGAAGAAGAGGTAACTCATGTCTCGTTCCGTCTGGAAAGGTCCGTTTGTTGACCTCTATCTGCTGAAAAAAGCAGAAACCGCACAGGATGCATCGAAAGTTGCGCCGATCAAGACTTGGTCGCGTCGTTCGACGATCCTGCCGCAATTCGTCGGCCTGACGTTCAGCGTCTATAACGGCCACAAGTTCATTCCCGTTTCGGTGAATGAAGACATGGTCGGCCACAAGCTGGGTGAGTTCGCTCCGACGCGGACGTATCACGGCCACGGCGCAGATAAGAAGGGCAAACGCTAATGGGTAAGCAATCCGCCCCCCGCCGCGTCGGCGACAAAGAAGCCTTGGCAGTCGGCACCACTATTCGTGGTTCGGCGCAGAAGCTTGGTCTTGTTGCTGCGCTGATCCGTGGCCGCAAGGTTGAGGATGCACTGAACATCCTGACCTTCTCGACCAAAGGCATGGCGCCGGAAGTCCGCAAGGTTCTGGCGTCGGCCATCGCTAACGCCGAAAACAACCATAATCTCGACGTTGACGCGCTGTTCGTTCAGGAAGCAAGCGTCGGCAAGGCGCTGACCATGAAGCGTTTTATGGCACGCGGTCGCGGCAAATCCAGCCGGATCATCAAACCGTTCAGCCGCTTGCGCATCGTTGTGCGCGAACGCGAAGAAGAGGCATAAGTCATGGGTCAAAAATCAAATCCAATCGGCCTCCGCCTCCAGATCAACCGCACTTGGGATAGCCGCTGGTATGCCGAAGGCGCGGAATATGGTCGTATGTTGCTGGAAGACATCAAGATCCGCAAATTCATCTTTGAAACGCTGCCACAAGCTGCGATTTCGAAGGTTGTCATCGAGCGTCCGGCAAAGAATTGCCGCGTGTCGATTTATGCGGCACGCCCCGGCGTCATCATCGGCAAAAAGGGCGCGGACATCGAGAAGCTGAAAAAGCAGATCGGCCAGTTCACCAAGGCCGACATCAGCCTCAACATCGTTGAAATCCGTAAGCCCGAAGTCGATGCCCGCCTTGTCGCTCAAGGTATTGCCGATCAGCTTATCCGCCGGATCGCTTTCCGCCGCGCCATGAAACGCGCGATGCAGTCGGCAATGCGTCTCGGCGCTGAAGGCATCAAGATTACCTGCGGCGGTCGTTTGGGCGGTGCTGAAATCGCCCGCGTTGAATCGTACCGCGAAGGCCGGGTGCCTGCGCATACCCTTCGTGCCAACATTGATTATGCCGAAGCCGAAGCGCTTACCGCTTATGGCATCATCGGTATCAAATGTTGGATCTTCAAAGGCGAAATCCTGGGTCACGATCCGATGGCAACCGACCGGCTGATGATGGAAGCACAGACTTCCGGCGTCCGTCCGCAGTCAGACCGTCGCTGAGTTTAGGAACGAGACATGCTGCAACCAAAAAAACATAAGTTCCGCAAACAGTTCAAGGGCCGGATCAAGGGCGACGCCAAGGGCGGTTCCGACCTGAACTTCGGTTCATACGGTCTGAAGGCGCTTGAGCCTGAGCGGATTACCGCGCGCCAGATCGAAGCGGCCCGCCGTGCGATCACGCGTCACATCAAGCGTCAGGGACGTTTGTGGATTCGTATCTTCCCAGACGTGCCTGTGACCAAAAAGCCTGCCGAAGTCCGTCAGGGTAAGGGCAAGGGTTCGGTCGAATATTGGGCAGCCAAGGTAAAGCCGGGCCGCATCATGTTCGAACTCGACGGCGTACCGGGTCCGATCGCAGCGGTCGCTTTCCAGCGTGCCGCGATGAAACTGCCAATCAAGACCAAAGTCGTGGCGCGTCTCGGCGACACGTCGCATTTGGGAGCATCATAAGATGAGCAAGACAGAAGATCTGCGCGTCAAGACCGACGACCAGCTTTCCGTGCAACTCGGCGAGCTGAAGCGCGAAGCGTTCAATCTGCGTTTTCAATCGGCTACCGGCCAGATGGAAAAGCCGGCGCGCGTTCGTGAAGTCCGCCGCGACATCGCCCGCATCAAAACCCTGCAGGGCGAGCGTCAAGCCGCTGCTGTGAAGACGGCGTAAGGAACAGACTATGCCAAAACGTATTCTCACCGGGACCGTTGTGTCCGACAAGAGCGACAAGACCATTGTCGTCCTCGTCGAGCGCAAGGTGAAGCACCCGCTCTACGGCAAGATCATCCGCCGTTCGAAGAAGTATCACGCCCATGACGAAAACAACGTCGTGAAAGCTGGCGAAATTGTCCGCATCGAAGAGTGCGCACCGATTTCGAAGAACAAGACCTGGCGTTTAGTCGCCGATACCGCGACCGCCCCGGTTGCGGCTGCAGCGACAGAGGATTGATTCGATGATTCAGATGCAATCAAATCTCGATGTGGCTGACAACAGCGGTGCAAAGCGCGTTCAGTGCATCAAGGTGCTCGGCGGTTCCAAGCGCCGCGTTGCCGGTGTTGGTGACATCATCGTGGTGTCGATTAAAGAAGCCGCACCGCGCGGCAAAGTGAAGAAGGGCGACGTCCACAAGGCCGTCATCGTTCGCACCCGCAAGGACATCCGCCGTGCAGACGGTTCGGTGATCCGGTTCGACAGCAACGCAGCTGTTTTGATCGGTAACAATCAGGAGCCGATTGGCACGCGTATTTTTGGACCAGTCGTTCGCGAACTGCGCGCCAAGAAGCACATGAAAATCATCAGCCTTGCGCCGGAGGTTTTGTAATCATGGCACTCGCAAAAATCAAAAAGGGCGACACCGTTGTTGTGCTCGCCGGTAAGGACAAGGGCAAGTCGGGCGAAGTTACCGCCGTGATGCCGAAAGACAGCAAGGTCGTCGTTTCCGGCGTCAATGTTGCCGTTCGTCACCGGAAAGCTTCGCAGACCAACCCGCAAGGCGGCCTCGACCGGTTCGAAGCGCCGCTGCACATCTCGAACGTGGCATTGGCCGATCCCAAATCAGGCAAGCCGACGCGCGTCCGCGTGGAAACCAAGGACGGCAAAAAGGTCCGTGTGGCCGTGAAGTCCGGGGAGACGATAAATGGCTGATACGAAATATACTCCACGCATGAAGCAGCGTTATGACGACCTGATCGTCAAGGGATTGACCGAGAAATTCGGTTACACCAACCGCTTTGCCGTGCCGAAGATCGAGAAGATCACGCTCAACATGGGTGTGGGCGAAGGCTCACAGGACAAGAAGAAGGTAACGACTGCGCTCGAAGAAATGACGCTGATCGCTGGCCAAAAGCCCGTCATCACCAAGGCGAAGAAATCCATCGCTGGTTTTAAGTTGCGCGAAGGTATGCCGATTGGCGTGAAGGTTACGCTGCGCGGTGCGCAGATGTACGAATTCCTCGACCGTCTCGTGACCATCGCCATGCCGCGTATCCGCGATTTCCGTGGTCTCAATCCGAAAAGCTTTGATGGCCGGGGCAACTTTGCGATGGGCTTGAAAGAGCAGATCATTTTCCCCGAAATCAGCTATGACGCTATCGACACGGTGCGCGGTATGGATGTGATTGTAACCACTTCGGCAAACACGGATGACGAAGCGCGCGAACTGCTTAAGCTGTTCGGCTTCCCCTTCCCTGCAGAAGAAACCGAAGAGAAGGCGGCGGCGTAATGGCAAAACTGAGCTCCATAAACAAAAACGAACGTCGCAAGAAGCTGACGAAGAAGTTTGCCGGGCGTTATGCCAAGCTGAAGGCGATGGCCAAGGACCAGTCGCTCGATGACGGCGAACGTTTGATCGCACGTCTGAAGATGGCTGAAATTCCCCGCAATGGTAACCCGCACCGCGTGCGTAACCGTTGTGAAACCACGGGGCGTCCCCGCGGCGTTTACCGCAAATTCCGGCTGTGCCGTATCGAACTGCGCGATCTTGCCAATAAGGGCATGATCCCGGGCGTTACGAAGTCGAGCTGGTAAGGATTAGATAGATGGCAATGACCGATCCATTGGGTGATATGCTCACCCGCATCCGCAACGGCCAGCGCGCGAAGAAAGACTCAGTCGTCTCGCCTGCTTCGGGCTTGCGCACCCGTGTTCTCGACGTGCTGCAACGCGAAGGCTACATCCGTGGCTATAGCGAAGAAGTGCTTGGCCAACGCGGCCAGCATAAGGGTATTCGCATCGAGCTGAAATATTTTGAAGGCGCGCCTGCTATCCAGCATGTTGCACGCGTATCGAAGCCCGGCCGCCGCGTCTATTCGGGTTCGCAAGAACTGCCGATTATCCGCAACGGCCTTGGTATTACCATCGTTTCGACGCCAAAGGGCGTTCTGTCCGACGCCGAAGCGCGCGCACAGAATGTTGGCGGCGAAATCCTGGCGGAGGTATTCTGATGAGCCGCATTGGTAAGAAACCCGTTGCATTGCCGGCTGGCGTCACCGCCAACATGGGCGAAGGCACATTGTCGGTTAAGGGTCCCAAGGGCGAACTGCAAATGCCGATGAGCGACCTCATCTCCTATGAGATGAAGGACGAGGGCCTATCGGTTATGCCTGCAAACGAAAGCAAAGCGGCGCGCGCCTTTTGGGGAATGCAGCGGACGTTGGTGCAGAACCTGGTCACCGGTGTGACCGACGGTTTCACCAAGGTGCTTGAAATCACCGGCGTTGGCTACCGCGCGAACGTTCAGGGCAAGAACCTGAAATTGCAGCTTGGTTATAGCCATGATGTGGATTTTGCGATCCCTGAAGGCATCGACATCAAGACGCCCGACAACACGACTGTCGAGATTTCGGGCATCGACAAGCAGAAGGTAGGGCAGGTTGCTGCTGAAATTCGCCGCTGGAGGAAGCCGGAGCCTTATAAGGGCAAGGGCATTAAGTACCGCGGCGAGTATATCTTCCGCAAAGAAGGGAAGAAGAAATAAGCCATGGCAAAACTGTCTCTCTTTGCAAAACGGCGCCAGCGCGTTCGTTCGAAGCTTCGGTCACAGGTTGCTGGCCGTCCGCGTCTGTCGGTGCACCGCACTGGCCGCCATATCTACGCTCAGATCATTGACGATTCCAAAGGTGCTACGGTTGCCTCGGCGTCGACACTCGATAAGGACGTGAAGGCAAAGAACGGCTCGACCTCCGATGCGGCTGCCGATGTTGGCAAGCGTGTTGCCGAAGCGGCCAAGAAAGCTGGCGTGACCAGCGTAGTTTTTGATCGTGGCGGGTTCCTGTTCCACGGCCGTGTCAAGGCGCTGGCGGATGCCGCGCGCGAAGGCGGATTGGAGTTCTAATGATGGCTGACGAAAACACTACACCAGAAGCCCCCGTCACCGACGGCGGTGCTCCAGAAGCACCCGCAACCACGGAACGCGCGCCACGCGGCGCACGCGGTGGCGGTAATCGCGGCGGCGGTGACAATCGTGGTGGTGGCAACCGTGGCGGTCGCCGCGACGGTGGTCGTCCGGCACAAGAAGAAGATGATGGCACGATCGAAAAGCTCGTTCACATCAACCGCGTGTCCAAAACCGTTAAGGGCGGTAAACGCTTTGGTTTTGCAGCACTGGTCGTCGTCGGCGATGGTCAGGGCCGTGCCGGTTTCGGCAAGGGCAAGGCACGCGAAGTGCCTGAGGCAATCAACAAGGCAACCGCTGCTGCGAAAAAGGCAATGGTCCGCGTTCCGTTGAAAGACGGTCGCACCTTGCATCATGATGGCAACGGCCGTTTTGGCGCTGGCAAGGTGACGCTTCGTTCGGCACCAGCCGGGACCGGCATTATTGCAGGCGGCCCGATGCGCGCTGTCTTTGAATCGCTGGGTGTTGCCGACGTTGTGACCAAATCGGTGGGTTCGTCGAACCCTTATAACATGGTTCGCGCTACCTTTGCGGCGTTGGTCGAACAGACCAGCCCGAAATCGGTGGCGCAGCGTCGCGGCAAGAAAATCGCCGATCTTCTGGGTCGCGGCGGCAGCAAGACTGCCGAAGCCGACGCTGAAGCGATATCGGAGTAATAGGTCATGAGCAAAATCACATTGAAGCAAACCGGTTCACCGCTACGTCGCCCAGCCGACCAGCGCGCCACCTTGGTAGGGCTTGGTCTTAACAAGATGAACCGCATTTCGGTTTTGGACGACACTCCCGAAGTGCGCGGAATGCTCCGCAAGGTTCGGCACATGGTGACCGTACAAGACTGAATACGTCATGCCAGCGAAAGCTGGTATCCTAGGCCGTCTAACGCGGTCTACAACTAACGAGGTCCCAGCTTTCGCTGGGACAGGCGCGACTAAAAGCGAAAGCGAGTGCACGACATGAAACTGAATGAAATCAAAGATAACGAAGGCGCCCGCCACCGCCGTATGCGCGTTGGCCGTGGTATCGGTTCGGGCAAAGGCAAGACTTCGGGTCGCGGCCAAAAGGGTCAGACCAGCCGCTCGGGTGTTTCGATCAACGGCTTTGAAGGTGGCCAGATGCCGCTTCACATGCGGATCCCGAAGCGCGGCTTCAACAACATCTTTGCCAAAGACCACGCCGAAGTAAATCTGGGCATGATCCAGAAGTTCATTGATGCCAAGAAAATCGACATCAAGGCTGTGGTCGATCATGCAGCGCTCAAAGCCGCTGGTCTTGCCCGCGGTGGCAAAGACGGCGTTCGTTTGCTCGCCAAGGGTGAGCTGACCGCGAAGATCAATCTGGTCGTTGCCGGTGCCTCCAAGGCTGCTGTAGAAGCGGTTGAAAAGCTTGGCGGCAAAGTAGAGATCATCGTCAAGGTCGGTGCCGCAGAGAAGGCGCTTGCGAAAAAGTCGTCGGTGAAGAATGCGGCGAAAGCCGCAGCGGCCAAGAAATAAGATAGGACCGGGGCGACTTCGCTCTTGTCATGCCAGCCCCGCTTCCCGATATGGGCTAGCGGGGTTTGACATTTCTGGGGGCAACCGGCGAGTGTCAGGCGATAAAGTTTAAGGAACGGCGGAGTTTGCGAATGAAGCAAACCCGCACGGACCGGAAATAAGGAAAGTACATCATGGCATCTCGGGCCGATCAGCTGGCCTCGAACATCAATTTTTCGAAGTTCGGGCAGGCAACAGATCTTAAAAAGCGCATCTGGTTTACGATCGGCGCGTTGATCATTTTCCGGATGCTAAGCTTTGTGCCGTTGCCCGGTGTTGATCCGATTGCGCAGGCCCTGCTTTATCAGAACAACGCCGCTGGCGGGGTTCTCGACATTTTCAATACATTTTCGGGCGGTTCGCTTGAACGGATGAGCCTTATCGCGCTCGGGGTGATGCCCTATATCACCGCGTCTATCGTGGTCCAGCTCGCGGCATCGCTGTCGCCGACGCTTGCCGCGATCAAGAAAGAGGGCGAGAGCGGGCGCAAGAAGCTTAACCAATATACGCGTTATGGCACTGTCTTTCTGACCGCGATGCAGGGCTATTTCCTCGCAGCGGGGCTTGAAAGCCTAGCAGCGGCGAATGGCATTCGCGCCGTGGTCGAACCCGGCATGATGTTCCGCATTGTCGCCACAATCAGCCTGATTGGCGGCACAATGTTCTTGATGTGGTTGGGTGAACAAATCACCTCGCGCGGGATCGGTAACGGCATATCGCTTATCATTATGGCAGGGATCGTCGCGCAAATGCCGCGGCTGTTCGTCAACCTGCTCGAAGGCGCACGCACCGGGTCGATCAGCGGTTTCCTTATTGTCGGTTTCCTAGCAATGTTTGTGGTTCTTACGCTGCTGATCGTATTTGTGGAACGCGGGCAGCGACGGGTGTTGATTCAATATCCCAAACGCGCGACGCAGCGCGGTATGATGCAGGCCGATCGCAGCCATTTGCCGCTGAAGATCAATACCGCGGGCGTCATTCCACCAATCTTTGCATCATCGTTGCTGCTGTTGCCGATCACGATTACACAGCTGGGCGGGAATGCAGTTGCAGGCGAAAGCAAGATGGGCGATTTCGTCATCACGCTGAACCAGTATCTGGCGCACGGCCAGCCGGTTTATTTGTTGCTCTATGGCTTGGGTATTATCTTCTTCTGTTTCTTCTATACCGCTGTCGTTTTCAATCCGGAGGAAACCTCGGAGAATCTGAAAAAGGCTGGTGGCTTCATTCCTGGTATCCGCCCAGGCAAGAATACCGAGAATTATCTCGATTATGTCCTGACACGTATCACCGTGCTGGGTGCTGCCTATATCGCCTTCGTCTGTTTGTTGCCCGATTATGTCATGGGACAGACCGGCCAGCGACAATTCTTTGCCATCGGCGGCACCAGTTTGCTTATTTTGGTCAACGTCACCATCGACACGATCTCGCAAATCCAGAGCCATTTGTTGGCGCATCAATATGGCGACCTTCTCAAGAAGGCGAAGCTGAAGGGTGGACGCGCCCGTTAAATCGGCGTGCCACCGACGATATTAGGGGAAGGGCGTCGTCTATGAACATCATCCTGTTAGGACCGCCGGGCGCGGGCAAGGGTACGCAGGCGAGCCATCTTGTTGACACCTATGGCATGGAACAGCTTTCGACCGGCGACATGCTTCGCGCTGCGCGCAAGGCGGGAACACCGCTGGGTGAACGTGTTGCGGCAGTCATGGATTCAGGCGGTCTGGTGTCAGACGACATCGTTGACGCGCTGATCGGCGACAAGCTCGATTCAATGCCAGCCGGTCAAGGTGCAATCTTCGATGGGTATCCGCGCACAGCCGCCCAAGCCCATTCGCTTGATGGCATATTGGAAGCGCGCGGACGCAAGCTCGATCATGTCATTGAACTCGAAGTCGATGAAGACGCGCTGGTTGATCGCATCACTGGCCGGTTTACCTGTGCGCAGTGCGGTGAGGGTTATCATGACCGCCACAAGCAGCCGTTGAATGCCGGAATTTGCGATAATTGCGGCGGAGGCGAATTCAAGCGCCGTCCGGACGACAATGAAGAGACCGTGCGCACGCGGATGGCCGAATACCGTGCCAAGACCGCGCCAATCCTGCCGATCTACGACGAGCGCGGCTTGGTGAGCCGGGTAGACGGGATGGCCTCGATAGAGCAAGTGACCGAGGCGATCACCGCAATTTTGGGCTGAGTGGTAAATCGCCATTGCCGTCAGGCACCAGCCATGGCTAAACCTGTGGTCATGAAAAAACCAATGATCCCAGCCGCTGTGTTCGCGGCACTCTCATCTCCAGCTATGGCCGAGGTCAAAACAGTGACCGATAGCGGATTCAACATCGTGCATATCGCCGAGGTCACTGCCGCGCCCGATGTGATTTGGAAACGGCTGATCGCACCGAAAGATTATTGGAGTAAGGCGCATAGCTGGTCTGGTTCGTCCGCCGGATTTTACATCGATGCACAGGCTGGCGGCTGTTTTTGTGAGCTGTTTCAAGAAAAAGGTGCAGACGGAAAAACCAAAACCACTGGCAGTGTCGAACATATGCGCGTGATTTTTGCGCAGCCGGGCAAAGTGCTGCGGATGCAGGGTGCGCTCGGCCCGTTGCAATCCGAGGCGGTGCTGGGAACGCTGACCGTCGCTATCGAACCGCTGAAAAGCGGAGCGGGTAGCAAGGTTAGCTTCTCTTATGTCGTCGGCGGCTACATGCGCTACAAAACTGCGGAAATTGCACCAGCGGTGGACAAGGTGCTCGGTGAACAGTTTAAGTCCTTGATTTCACCCTATGCAGCCAAAAAAGATGACGAACCAAAGGTCGACGGATTTTCGCTTGATGTCGAGAAGCTGGACGATGCTGGTGTAAGTAACGAAAGCAAGCCGGCCGGTGATGCTTCGGACGACGCGCCGGCGAAGGACAACCCAAGGGCAAAGCGCTGACCACATGGGCGAGGGGTCGGCCCAACCAGCCAAAACGCGGCTAAAGACCAAAGTTGAAATTGGCTGGTGCGAACTTGTGGATATCCCCAGCCTTGGCTTGTCACAAGTTCATGCCAAAATGGACAGTGGTGCTGCGACCTCGTCAATCCACGCCAGTAGGATCAGGCCGATGACCCGCGATCAGGGGCAATGGGTCGAATTCTGGTTTCGGCTCAACGCTGGCGAAAAGCCGAAGCGCTATGAAGCGCGGGTGGTTGACCGCCGGATTGTTCGCAGTTCCAATGGCTTGCGCGAAGAACGCTATGTCATCGAAGCGCAACTGTGCCTTGGTAAGCTCTGTTGGCAGGGGCAGCTTACCCTCGCAAACAGGCGGTCGATGGCGTTTCCCTTGCTAATCGGACGGCGGGCGTTAAGGCGCGGCTTCCTGGTCAATAGCGGGCGAAGCTGGACTCTCGGGAAACCGGCGCGGAAGGATTAGATTACATGAAAATAGCGATGTTGGCGCGTAACGCCGACCTCTATTCGCACCGGCGCATTGTCGAGGCCGCGCAGGCCCGCGGCCACGACATCGACGTGCTCAATACACTCAGGGTGACGATGAATATCACCTCGCACCGGCCAGAGGCCTTTTATCGGGGCGAGAAGCTTGGCAAATATGACGCGGTTATTCCGCGTATCGGGGCATCGGTGACGTTTTATGGGCTGGCTGTATTACGCCAGTTCGAGATGATGAATGTCTGGCCGCTCAACGAGAGCGTCGCCATCGGTCGTTCGCGCGATAAATTGCGGTCTTTGCAGATATTAGCGAAGAAGGGCCTTGGTTTGCCCGTCACCGCCTTTGCCCACGACCCGCGCCAGACCGACGAGGTCATCAAGATGGTCGGTGGCGCGCCCGTTGTCATCAAGCTGCTCGAAGGCACGCAGGGCATTGGTGTCGTGCTCGGCGAAACCGAGAAATCGGCGCGTTCGGTAATCGAGGCATTTCGCGGGGCGAATGTAAACATATTGGTTCAGGAGTTCATCAAGGAGGCAAATGGTTCGGACATCCGCTGTCTCGTTATTGGCAATAAAGTCGTCGCGGCGATGCAGCGGCAGGGCGCCGAGGGTGATTTCCGCTCCAACCTGCACCGCGGCGGCACCGCCAGCGCGATCAAAATCACGCCGGAAGAACGCTCGACCGCTGTCAGGGCCGCGCGCGCCATGGGCCTGAACGTCGCGGGCGTCGATATGCTGCGTTCCAACCACGGCTCGGTGATCATGGAAGTCAACAGCTCGCCGGGGCTTGAGGGTATCGAGAAAGCCAGCGGTAAAGATATTGCAGGCAGGATCATCGAATTCATTGAGGAACATGCCGAGACGGGCAAAACCAAAACTAAAGGCAAAGGCTAAAAAGAAAGGCGGACCTAAGCCCGCCTTTCCCGTTAACAGCAATGTGTGCCAATCAATATTTAGCAGTAACACCGACAAAGAAATTCCGGCCAATCGCCGAAATCGGATAGGCTGCCTCTGCCTTGAACGGACGTTCGTCGGTCAAGTTATTGACGCCGCCACGAACAGTG
>JANLRW010000161.1:0-2561 GCA_031361925.1 Sphingomonadales bacterium | reverse complement strand
TTTTATATAGGGCGTGCACTTCGTATACTTCGGGGCACTTTGACAGCAAGTTTCGGGACGCGGCGCATTTCGTCGCCAGCTATCCCGGTTTCATCAAATGAGAAGGAATCGGGAATGAGCTATCGAATTACAGGATTGGAGCGGAGCCAGTTTGATCATCTGTTCGCGTTGAGCGATTCAGACCTGGCTAAGCATGGAGCCATGCGCGTCGAGGCAGCCGCCGACAAAGGCTGGCCGTGCAGAATCAGCCTCGAGGATGCCAGAGCAGGTGAAAACTTGATACTGGTCAATCATGTCAGCCATGATGTGGCGACACCTTACCGATCTGCCTATGCAATTTATGTACGAGACGTTGCCGTGCCGGCGGTTGAATATGTCGATGAAGTGCCGCCTGTCTTCGAAGGTCGCCCGATGGCGTTTCGCGCGTTCGATGCAGAAGGTATGCTCCGTAACGCTGCGCTTGCTTTGCCGGGCCAAGCCGACTCCAAAATCCGCGAACTGTTCGAAAATGACGATATCGCCTATATCCACGCGCATAACGCAGCGCATGGTTGCTTTTCGGCCAAGGTGGAGCGGAACTGATGGCGTCGATATGCAAAGTCGTCGAAATAAACCTTGCCGCGCCTGTGGTTTGGGATGTGGTGCGTGATGCCGGAAACCTGCATCTCCGGGTCGCGCCCGGACTTTTGACGGATTGCCGGTTGCGCGATGACGGAACCGAACGGATTGTTACATTTGCAGACGGAACGGTTTTGCCCGAAAAGATTGTGACGGTCAGCGACGAGACAATGCGGCTCGTCTGGACTGCCAGCAGTCCGGCATGGACACATCATAACGGCGCGATGCAAGTGGTTGCTGTTGGCGAAAGAATTTCGACGGTGACGTGGACTGCGGATGTGTTGCCACATAAGGCCGCTGATATCATTGCGCCATTGATGGAAGCGGGGCTGGCAACAATGAAAGCACATCTCGAAACTGCGACCGCGTTAACTCCGGGGGCAAATGCAGCATGATGATCGCCGACGATTTCGCCTGGGAAGCATTCATGCGCCGTGATCGCCGGTATGATGGGCATTTTATCGGCGCTGTCAAAACAACTGGCATCTATTGTAAACCGAGCTGCGCCGCGCGCCATCCGCTGCGCCAAAATGTCGAGTTTTTTGCGACGGCAGCCGAGGCGAGTGCGGCGGGCTATCGGGCTTGCATGCGCTGCAAACCCGATGAAGTCGGGCGCGACCGTGAGGCGGTGGCGGCGGCTTTGCAGCTTATCGAAAGGGCCGAGGAAGCGCTTTCGCTTGAAGAACTGGCAGCAGCGGTGGACTATGCTCCGCACCATTTCCACCGGCTATTCAAGCGTGACACAGGAGTAACGCCTGCGGCTTATGCGCGTTCGCTTCGCGCCAAACGCGCGGCCAACGCGCTCGATGGCAATGGCAGCGTCACAGACGCGATATA
This sequence comes from Sphingomonadales bacterium, assembly GCA_031361925.1. Taxonomy (GTDB): domain Bacteria; phylum Pseudomonadota; class Alphaproteobacteria; order Sphingomonadales; family Sphingomonadaceae; genus Sphingorhabdus_B. The sequence goes on along the minus strand of JANLRW010000161.1, from coordinate 1,106 downwards.
CGAAGCAGGCTATTCGGGGCCGAGCCGATTTTACGCCGGGACAAAGGAGCATTTGGGGATGACGCCATCGGCTTGGAAAAACGGCGGGGCAGGGGTGACGATCCGCTGGGCGGTGGTCGAAACCGCGCTGGGGCAAATGCTGCTTGCCGCTACCGATAAGGGTATTTGCCGTCTGTCGTTTGACGAGGATGAAGCCGCGTTATCGCACCGTTTTCCCAAAGCGGATATCGTTGCAGGCGGCGCGGCGCTCGAAGACTTGGTGACCGGCGCGATTTCTGCCATCGAGCATCCCGCGCAAATGCCCGACCTGCCGCTCGATATCGCTGGCACCGCATTCCAGCAGGCGGTGTGGAAGGAACTGCAGCGCATTCCTGCGGGCGAAACACGCACTTATGCCGACATCGCCGCCGCTGTCGGCAAACCCAAGGCGGTTCGTGCGGCGGGGTCGGCGAATGGCGCCAACAACGTCGCGGTGCTCATCCCTTGCCACCGTGTTGTCCGCACCGACGGGACACTCGGCGGCTATGCTTACGGGCTTGATCGCAAGGAAAAACTACTCAACGCCGAAAGGAAATCTGCATGAACGAGCACGTAAGGGCATTCGGCGATTTGCACATTCCGGGCGATCCGTTGATCCTCTACAATATCTGGGATGCGGGCAGCGCAAAAGCGGTATCGGATGCGGGCGCGAAGGCCATCGCGACCGGAAGCTGGGGCGTGGCCTGTTCGCTAGGTTTCAAGGACGGCGAAACGTTGCCGCTGGCTAGCGCACTTGAAAATCTGGAGCGGATCCTGTCGGTGACCGACCTGCCGGTCACTATCGACATGGAGGCTGGATACGGCGCCGGTCCGGCTGAGGTTGGCATGTCGGTCGCCAACGCGGCAGCGGCGGGAGCGGTCGGTATCAATATCGAGGACAAGGACCCTGCGACTCGGCAGTTGTTCGAAACCACCGACGCGGCGGCGCGCATCGGCGCAGCGGCGGCCAGCAGTCTGTGGATCAAAGCGCGAACACACCAGTTAAACGTAACCCCTAAAGACCAAAACGACCCCCCCCAGGCCCATTCAGTCAAAGAACCAGCAAATGCCAACGCCGAAGCCCGGGC
>JANLRW010000150.1:0-11050 GCA_031361925.1 Sphingomonadales bacterium | reverse complement strand
GCCAAGGCATCGGCATTAAACCTTTGCTTGCCATCCACACAGGATTGTAAATCGTCGAAAGATAACGAAAGCCGGTGTCGCACAAGATCGTCGCAACCCGCGACCCCGGCCCGAGCTGTTTACCTAAGGCCACCGCGCCTGCCACATTGATGCCAGAAGACAAACCCAAGCAGAGCCCTTCTTCGGCAAGCAACCGGCGCACCCAGACCATGCCTTCCTCGTCCGATATCCGAAACTGCGTATCAATCGGCGCACCGTCGAGATTAGCAGTGATCCGACCCTGTCCGATGCCCTCGGCGACCGAATTGCCCTCCGAGCGCAGTTCGCCACATTGGTAGAAATTGAACAGCGCTGCCCCATGCGGATCGGTCAACGCGATACTAATATTTTCATCCTTGGCCTTTAGCCCAAGTCCGACCCCTGCAATCGTCCCGCCTGTCCCTGCGGAACAGGTAAAGCCGTCGATCCGGCCTTCCATCTGCGTCCAAATTTCCTCAGCGGTGGTTTCGATATGCGCACGGCGGTTGGCGATATTGTCGAACTGGTTGGCCCAGACAGCATTGTCGGTCTCCTCTGCGAGACGGCGCGACGTATGCACAAAATGTCCGGGGTTGGCATAAGGAGCCGCCGGAACCAGCACCAGCTCGGCCCCCAGCGCGCGCAAAGTGTCCTTTTTTTCCTGGCTCTGTGTTTCAGGCATGACAATGATCGTTTTATACCCGAGCGCATTGGCAACCAGTGCTAGCCCGATTCCGGTGTTTCCTGCCGTACCCTCGACAATCGTCCCGCCGGGTTTTAGCGAGCCGTTTTGCTCGGCGTCGCGCACGATGTAGAGCGCAGCGCGATCTTTTACCGACGCGCCGGGATTGGCAAATTCGCATTTGCCATAAATTTCGCCGCCTGCCGCTTCGCTTGGCCCCGCCAAACGAACAAGCGGCGTATTTCCGATGAGATCGAGTGTTGAAGCCAGCGTTGTCATAACCGGCTGGTTAGTGGCGTTGGCAGACCACCGCAAGTGAGACAATCTTTGCGCCATCACAATTGCACTTGTGACGCGGGTCATCGGCGTTATCGCGCGTTTTGTCGAAAGAATATAAAACTTGGTTGTGATAATATAACATATTATCTAAGTGCTGTCGCACCTATCCATTATTCAGGTAATTCATATGCACATTCGTTCGGGGCGCACATCGCTTCTTTTAGCCGGATCATTTCTCGCGTCTGCGGCAACCAATCCAGTTTCCGCGCAGTCAGCAGCACCCACCGATGCCAATCAACACGGCGATCATGACATTGCCGACAGCGAAATAGTGGTGTCGGGCCTCTTGGTCCGGAATAAATCAGATTTACTGGCAGGCACGTCGGTTTTGACCGCTGACGAGCTCACCCGCGAATTAAAACCAACCATTGGCGAGACTTTGTCACACCAAGCAGGTGTCTCCGCCACGTCCTTCGGCCCCAATGCCTCACGCCCCGTATTGCGCGGTTTTCAAGGCGAGCGCGTGAGGGTGCTTTCCGACGGGATCGGCAGCTTCGACGTTTCGAACACCAGCGTTGATCATGCCGTTGTCATCAATCCGCTGACCGCCGACCGGATCGAAGTCCTGCGCGGGCCAGCGTCATTGCTTTATGGTTCATCGGCAATCGGCGGTGTCGTCAACGTCATCGACAGCCGGATCCCGCGCTCAGTCCCCGATGAGGGAATCCATGTCGACGGCATTGCGACATATGGCACAGCGGCCAATGAACGCACTGGTGGTGCACGCGTCGATTTACCGCTGACCGACAAGATCGTCCTCCATTTTGATGGAACCTATGCAAAGACCGGCAACCTGAGAACGGGCGGTTTTATCCTGAGCCCGTCGTTACGCGCGGCGGCGCTAGCCAGCGGCGACCCAGACATTGCCGATCTCGCCGATCTCAAAGGCAAATTGCCTAACAGCGCGGGCCGGACATGGGAGGTTGCAGGTGGCGCTGCTGTTATCACATCGAACGGCAACATGGGCTTTTCCGTCAGCCATTATGATAGCCTGTACGGCGTGCCAATCCGGTATTCTGTCGATCCGGCGGTCGAGACCGAAGAAGTACGGCTTGATGTGAAGCAAACGCGTGTTGATTTTCGCAGCGAAATTAAGCCGGAAAGCGGCTTTGTTTCCGCGATTAAATTCCGTGGCGGCTATGCGGATTACAAGCATAATGAAATTGACGACACCGGCGCGATTGGGACCACCTTCTTGAATGATGGTTGGGAAGGCCGTCTTGAGCTGGTCCAGCGTGAACAAGGCGGCTGGCAAGGAGCAATTGGTGGGCAATTTTTCCTCCGCAACCTAAACATCATCGGCGACGAGAAATTTCTTCCGAAAAGCGAAACCAGCCAGTTTGGATTGTTCACAGTTCAAAGCTATGATTTTGGTGCAGTCCGCACCGAAGCCGGTGGCCGCATCGAACGCTCAATCCTCTCGGCAAAGGCCGATGCTGATCTCGGCAATCCAGACTATCGAAGCACTTTCACAACCTATTCCGGCTCGCTCGGTGCAAATGTTGAGGTCATCAACGGCTGGCGGATTGGCCTCAACACGTCGTATACCGAGCGCGCGCCCTCGGCCGAAGAACTATTTGCCAACGGACCCCATGCGGGCACCCAAGCCTTTGAGATAGGCGATCCTGCATTTACCAAGGAAAAATCGACCGGCGTAGAACTATCGCTGCGTGGCAGCGGCGACGGTTACAATGTTGCGGCATCGGTTTATCATAGCTGGTTCAACGACTTCATTTATGAAGCCGCGACCGGCGCAATCCAAGATGACTTGCCAGTATTTCAGTTCGCGCAAGCCAGCGCGCGTTATTATGGCGCGGAGATCGAGGCGTCGGTGACACTCGCACAGATCGGTGATTACGCCATCAATGTCGACGGCGTCGGTGACTTTACCCGCGCCCGGATAAAGGCGGTCGGTCCCGCGCCGCGTATTCCGGCGCTTCGTCTGCTTGGCGGTTTGGAAGCCCAATCTGACGCCTTAACGGGGCGGGTCGAGGTCGAATGGGTTGATGGCCAGAACCGGATAGCGGCTTTCGAAACTGCTACCACTGGGTACACAATGACCAACGCTAGTCTGTCGTTTAAACCTTTTGGCCCGGATAACGGCACAAGCGTGACGCTGGCCGCCAACAATATCTTCGACGTGAATGCACGCCGCCACGCGAGCTTTTTGAAGGATTTTGCGCCGCTAGCAGGTCGTGATTTCCGGATAACTGGCCGGTTTAGCTTCTGATCAACGAGGAACAATTGCTGTCATATGCCGTTCATTAAGAGAAGCGTACATTATAGTGCCGAAAAATGGAGAGATATCATGCGTAAATTTGCAACAGCCCTATTGATCACGGCATCGCTTTTAGTATCAGCTTGCAACACCGTAAAGGGCGTCGGGCGCGATATTGAATCGGTTGGCGAAGCTGGCGATAAGGCGCTTTAATAGCCCAGCAATATCAAAGAGTGGCCCCAACTTCCGGGGCCACTTTTTTTTGCCTGCGCTGCGTGAACCAGATGGCAATGAGTGCGAGTTCGTAAAGGATGCACAAAGGTATCGCCAGCAACAGCTGAGATACAACATCGGGGGGCGTAAGGACCGCCGCGACCGCAAACGACCCGACAATCGCATAGCGCCGTGCGCCCTTGAGTTGCTGGAGACTAACGATACCAGCCTTTTCAAGCAACATCAGCAGCACTGGCAGCAAAAACGATATGCCAAAGCCGAAGATAAATTTCATCACAAAGTTGAGGTAATTGTCGACGCCGGGCAATGCCTCTTGCTGCACTCCGCCAACGTCTCCGCCAAAGCCCAATAGATATTTCAGCGCAATCGGTATTGCCATATAATAAGCCATCGCCGCACCTGCTGTGAACAATACAGGCGTTGCCAACAAAAATGGCAGGAAGGCACGCTTTTCTTTCGAGTAAAGCCCCGGCGCGACAAACTTCCATAACTGCGTCGCAAATACCGGAAACGAAACGAATGACGCGGCGAAGAACGCGACTTTAATCTCTACAAAAAATGCCTCGAAGATCGCCGTATAAATCAATTTACTCTGGCCCGACGCGAGCAACGGCTGGACCAAAAACCCGAAAATCGGTCGTGCAAAATAGATCGACACCCCAAACGCAACGGCCAGCGCCAACACAGACCATAACAATCGCCTGCGTAGCTCTATCAGATGGTCGAGCAAGGGCATTTTGCTGTCTTCGGGTTCATTCATGGCGTGGGGTTGGCTTTGGGTTTGCGCTTACGTTTCGTCACTGGCGGTGGCGTAGGGCTAGCAATATCCGGTTCAGCTACTGCTTCGAACACTGGCTCAGGCGGATGGGCTTGCATAATCCGCTCATTCTCCGCCTTCCATTTCTTTTCCAAATCGGCAAGTTCGGATTCGCGGACCATTTCGTCAAAGCCAGAACGGAACTGTGCTGCAACACCGCGCGCCTTGCCGACCCATTTACCTACAGCGCTTAACACGCGCGGCAAATCCTTGGGACCAATCACGACAAGCGCGACTAGCATGACGAGCAAGAATTCGGATGAAGCGATGTCAAACATTTCAGCCCCCCGTCACCGGAGGTAAAAGAAACATCGCAGCCATCAAATCAGCCTTGCGTCTTATCGGTCTGCTTTTCGGCGTCGATGACGGTCGGTGTCGCGCCGATTTGCGGCGGCACCTTGGGTGCCTCGTCCTCTTCGCTCATACCTTTTTTGAAGCTTTTGATGCCCTTGGCAACGTCGCCCATCATGTCCGAAAAACGGCCTTTGCCGAACAAAAGCAACACCAATATGCCGACGATCAGCCAATGCCAGATGCTCAATCCACCCATCTCATACTCCTAACGCGGCAGAAATGCCGCTTGTCTGCAAATCTCATTTAGTCATTGTCGTCGACAATTTCCAGTTCGCCGTCACTTTCTTCACCGCCAAACTGCATATCGCCGAGCGCCATGTCGATGGGATCAAGCAAGCCTGCGGCCTTGAGATCGTCAATACCCGGTAAATCCTTACGACTGGTTAGCCCGAAATGGCCCAAGAAGCCCGGTGTGGTAGCATAGATCAATGGTCGCCCCGGCACCTCGCGTCGTCCTGCCGGGCGGACCCAGCCTGCCCCCATCAAAACATCCAGCGTGCCTTTGGATATCTGCACACCGCGTATGGCTTCGATCTCGGCGCGGCTCACGGGCTCGTGATAGGCGATGATCGCCAGCGTTTCGACTGCGGCACGACTCAGTTTGCGGCTTTCTTCACGTTCGCGGCGCAGCAGATGCGCCAAGTCAGCGGCGGTTTGAAAGTGCCAGGCCTTGCCGCGCTGCACCAGTTCAATGCCGCGTCCTTCATAATGCGCAACTAAAGCCGCAAGTGCTGCGGCGACATCTACGCTCTCACCGACATAGCTGCGGATTTGTTCAAGCGTCATTGGTTGTTCGGCAGCAAATAATGTTGCCTCGACCGCACGGACACCAGGGTCATGTTCGATCATCATGCTCTCATCCTTACCATCAACGGTGCGAAGCTGTCGTCCTGTTGCAAATCAATCGTACCGCGTTTGGCCAATTCCAAAGCCGCGACAAAGCTCGACGCCAACGCGGACTTGCGTAAGTTCGGTTCGGCATATTCGGGCAGGAATGCCTCGATCGACGTCCAATCTATCGCCCGGCCAATCATCGCGGACACGCGTGCCAAGGCTTCTTCAAGTGTCATCACCGCGCGCCGTTTGACGACGTGCAATACCGGCTGTGTCCGCGCCTTTATCTGGCCGTAGGCGGTGATCAGCTCGAAATAATCGCACTCCCAGGCCCGCGCTTTGATTACGCGTAAGCCCTCGGCAGCGCCCCGCAGGAAGATGTCACGCCCAATCCGGTCACGCGCCATTAACCGCGCCCCACTCTCACGCATCGCGTTCAGTCGTTCAAGCCGAAGTTGCAAGCGCAATGCCAATTCCTCGGGCGAAGGGTCGACGCCCGCTTCCTTGGGCAGCAACAGTGCGGATTTGAGATAGGCTAGCCACGCCGCCATCACCAGATAATCGGCGGCCAGTTCCAGCTTGAGCGCTCGCGCTTCGTCGATGAAAACCAGATATTGCTCGACCAGCGCCAGTATTGATATCTGCCGCAAATCGACCTTCTGGTTGCGCGCCAGAGTGAGCAGCAGGTCAAGCGGGCCTTCCCAGCCATCGATGTCGATGGTCAGCACATCGGGATTCAAAGCTTCAGGTTCGGCCCGCAGAGCTGCATCGTCGAACAGCAAATTGCCGGTCATGCCGCCCCCGTTGCCCCATCGGTCAGCTTACCGCCGGCCGCATCTCCCGCCACCGCCAAAAGCTGATCGCGTTTTTCCAACATCTCCGCTAGCCGCACCGGGTCGAACTTTGGCGCGGCCCCTGCCATCGCGCGGGTTAACCGCACTTTCGCGATATCAGTGATTTCGGGCAATTTCTCGACAATCGCAACCATCTCGTCAAACCGCCCCCAGCAGTTAAGTGCGATATCGCACCCCGCAGCTACGCAGTCTACCGCGCGCGTGGGGACGTCGCCCGATAGTGCATTCATGTCGAGATCGTCGCTCATCAGCAGCCCGTCGAAACCAATCTTGCCGCGAATGACCTCGTCGATAATTACCGGAGACATCGTCGAAGGCCGCTTGGCATCCCAGACGTCATAAACAACATGCCCTGTCATCCCCATCGGTGCCCAATTGAGTGCGCGGAAAGGTGCCAGATCCTGCTCAAGCTCGGTCTCACTGGCATGGACATGCGGCAATTCATGATGGGTATCGACTACCGCGCGCCCCTGCCCTGGCATGTGCTTTACCACGCCAACAACCCCGCCAGCCGCGAGCCCGTCGAGCATCGCCCGACCCAGCGCCGCGACGCGCATCGGGTCGCTGCCCAGCGCGCGGTCGCCAATCGCTGCATGGGTTTCTGGGACACGGACATCGAGCAAAGGCAAGCAATCGACATTTATCCCGACTTCCGCCAGCACCAAAGCAATCGCCTCTGCATTGCTGCGTGCCACCTCGATCGCGGTCATCGGCGCGATATCGTAGAGAGCATCAAACACGCCGCCCGCGGGAAATTCGGGCCACACTGGCCCACGCATCCGCGCAACGCGGCCGCCTTCCTGGTCAATCGAGATAAGCACATCGTCGCGACCATGAAGCGCGCGTAAGCTATCGGTCAGCGCGCGGACTTGGTCGCGATCCTTTATATTGCGTTTGAACAATATGTAGCCAGCAGGGTCCGCATCGCGAAACAGGCGCTTCTCGTCATCGGTCAAGGATAGGCCGGAAAGGCCGAAAATCACTGGCTTCATGACGTGAGATGCTAAGCGCTATACCACGCTGAAACAAGCGTGCTGCGGTGATGTGGCTTTGCAAAACTGTGCATAACCGGTTGCTAGGCCGTGAGCGAGGAATCACGCTTGTCAAGCGCACCCAATTCACCGCTTTGCCGGGCTTTGCGCCCATAAACCATCTCGAACAACGGACTGGCCATCATCGTCGTGACAATCGCCATCAGCACAAGCATTGAAAATAGCGTCGGGCCGATAATCCCTTTTTGCAGCCCGATATTGATGATGATCAACTCCATCAACCCCCGTGAATTCATCAACGCGCCGATGCCGAGGGCGGTGCGATTGTCTTCACCCGCAACCCGTGCCGCAAGATAGCAGGCGCCGAATTTAGCGATGATTGACGCGGCAAGAATGGCCAGTGCGATGAGCAACAACGGAACCGTATTGACCATGTCCATCCGGGTATTGAGGCCCGAGTAAGTGAAGAACATGGGCAGCAGCAGGACAACTGCTAGCGGCTCAACCTTCTTTTTCAGTTCATCCACAAACAATCCGCGCGGCATCACAACGCCTAATATAAAGCCGCCGAAAATGGCGTGGATGCCAACCGCGTCCATGATAAACGCCGAAAGGCAAAACAAGGCGAGCGTAATACCAAGCACCGTCATGCTCATCTCGCCCTCGCGTTCGACCATGCGGCCTAACGGGGCGAGCAGCTTGCGGCCAAAGAACAGAATGAATGTCGCGTAGATTAGCCCGCCTCCAATCGCCAGCACCGCGACACCGGGTCCAGCACCGAAAGTCGCCAGCACAACCGCCAGCACACACCATGATACTGCATCGTCGAATGCGCCTGCGGTCAACGACAGGGTGCCCAGTGACGTGTTGCTAAGCCCGCGTTCGTTGATAATCCGGGCCAGCATCGGAAAAGCAGTAAGCGCTATGCATGCGCCCATGAACAATGTTGCGCTGGACTGCGATATTCCCGCTGCAAAGAGCCCCGGCACCTTTAGCAACCATGGTGTGATCAATATCGCTATCAGAAATGGTGCCGCGATACCGGCAAAGGAGACGCCCATCGCGCTTTTTGCTTTTGAGCGAAACAGGTCGAGTTGCAATGTCGTGCCAACCAGAAACATGTACAGCCCGACGCCCAGTTGCGCACCCGCATACAGCACATTTTTGGTCGGGCCGGGGAACACGGCGACTTGTGCATCGGGAAAGAAAAGCCCGAACAATGACGGACCGAGAATGACGCCGGCTATCATCTCACCAACGACTTGCGGTTGCGCGAGAAATTTCTGGCCAAGCTTGCCGACCACGCGGCAGGCAAGCAGAATGATGGCCAGTTGTAGGAAAAAATGAACGCTGAAATCGGCGGGTGCAAAGCTTGTAGCCGCTGCCTCGACCGCTGGGCCATGCGGATCGAGAACGCCCTTTAAGGCTTCAATGGCGCTCGCCAGCATATCAATCCTCCGCAATTGCGCCTGCTTTGCGCAGGTTCACCGCAGCAAATGCCACATCAACGCTTGTTTATCCAAAGCTTTAAGCGGTTCGCGCACGGCACATACGTATTCGGAACGCAAAAAAGGCCGCAGCAGACACTCCGCCACGGCCCTTCGCTCCCCCCGGCACGTCTCTTATTTTACGATCAGACAGTTCTCGCCCGCAGCCTTTAGCTTCGCGCATAGCTGCTGCGCGGCGGCGGCATTGGCGGTAACCGCTTGCAGCCGGTATATCTTGCGACCGCCTTCGCCCGATGCTTCTGCGATTTTACGGTTGGTGCCCGAGAGGAAACCGAACCGCTTGCCAATGGCCGCCCACGCCTGGTCAGCTTTGGCAGCGTCGCCAAATGCGCCGAGCTGGACCATGACGGCACCTGCCGGTGCCGGGCCGCTTGCGGCAGGTTGAACCACTGCCGCTTTAGGATCTCCCGTTTTCACAGGAGCGGCAATGGTCGCACCCGTTTTCTTACCTTCGCTTGCGGCAAATGCGGCATCGCCCTCGCCTTCGAATGTCTTGCCTTCGCGGTCGTCGGGTGCAACTTTGTAATTGCCCTCTTGCGCTGCAATCAGTTCACCATTGCCCTGCGCGCCACCGGTTTGGTTGCGTTGCAGCCAATAAATCCCGCCCACAATCGCTGCAAGCAATGCAAGCCCGCCGAGCACCAATCCCGCGACTTTCAGCGGCGATGCACCTTCGTCATATTCATAGCCATCGGCGGTCTCCAACCACGGCAGACGATCAGGATCGTTTAGGCCGAAGCGATCATTCTCGCCGTCATTATTGGTGTCGCTCATGACAAATTCCCCGATAATTTCAGCATATAATCACATGCTGTAAGCGGCTTCAACCCCCATCAGTTTTAGCCCGTTGCGAATAACTTGCCCGATATTGGCTGCCAAGAAAAGCCTTGCGCCTGAGGTCGCGGGGTCGTGTGCCAATATGAAGCGCTTGTCGGGCCTATCATTACCAACATTCCAATAAGCATGGAAAGCCGCAGCAAGGTCGCCGAGATAGAACGCAATTCGGTGTGGCTCGCCCGATTTTGCTGATGCTTCGACGATGCGCGGGAAGTTCGCTGCTTCGCGGATCAGCGCGATTTCCTCATCGCCCAACAAGTCAAGTTGCGTGCCATCGACCACTAGTCCTGCTTCGTCACCTTTGCGCAGCGTCGACGCAATACGGGCATGGGCATATTGGACATAAAATACAGGATTATCCTTCGACGCCTCGACCACCTTGGCAAAGTCGAAATCCATCTGGGCGTCGGATTTCCTCGTCAGCATCGTGAACCGCACAACGTCCTTTCCGACTTCGTCAACCATCTCGGCCAAGGTCACAAAGCTACCCGAGCGCTTCGACATTTTGACCGGTTCGCCGCCGCGCAGTAGCTTGACCATCTGCACCAGCTTGATATCGAAATCGACCTTGCCACCAGTCAACGCACCGACCGCCGCTTTGATGCGTTTGACGGTCCCGGCATGGTCGGCGCCCCAGATGTCGATCATCGCATCGACCCCGCGGCTTTTTTGATAATGATACGCGAGGTCGGCACCGAAATAGGTCCAGCTGCCGTCCGATTTCTTGATTGGGCGATCTTGGTCATCGCCAAACTGCGTCGAGCGGAACAAGGGCAGTGTCACCGGCTCCCAATCGTCGATTTCCTTGCCCTTGGGCTTTTCAAGCTCGCCATCATAGACCAACCCGCGCGCGCGAAGTTCGACTTCGGCCTCGTCGGCCTTGCCTGCAACATGCAGCTCGGCCTCCGAGGAGAACAAGTCGTGATGGATACCGAGCAGAGCAAGATCGGCCTTGATCATATCCATCATGTCGGAAACGGCGGCTTTGCGGAACAGCGCCAGCCATTCGGCCTGGGGCGCCGCGGCATAAGTGTCACCATATTCCTTCGCTAGCCGCTGGCCGACGGGGACTAGATAATCACCGGGATATAGGCCTTCTGGAATTTCAATGTTATCGCCCAGCGCCTCGCGGTAACGCAAATGAACTGACCGCGCCAGGACATCGACCTGCCCGCCTGCGTCGTTGATGTAATATTCGCGGACGACTTTATGCCCGGCAAATTCGAGAAGGGCAGCGAGCGCATCGCCCACTACGGCACCCCGGCAATGCCCCATATGCATTGGCCCCGTCGGATTGGCGGAGACATATTCTATATTGACGGTTCTGCCTTCACCCAGCCTCGATCGCCCGTAATCGTCGCCC
>JANLRW010000142.1:0-6822 GCA_031361925.1 Sphingomonadales bacterium | reverse complement strand
AATCAACCGCGGCGAGATCCATATTGAGGAAGTCGATCTCGATGGGCTGGTTCAAGGTGTCGTGTCTCGCAAGATGCTCCGTGCGTCGACTATGTTCGAACCTTCGGACGTTTTCGTCATAGCCGTGCCAACGCCTTTCGACGAGAATCACGCTCCCGACATCAGCTATGTGTTGACCGCAGCTACTAACATCGCAGCTGTGCTAAAGTCCGGTGACACGGTGATACTGGAATCGACATCGCCGGTCGGCACCACCGACCAAGTGCGCGATTTGATTGCGAAGTTGCGGCCCGATCTTAAAATACCCGGCATCACGAGCGAAATGCCGGATGTTTCAATCGCGTATTGCCCAGAACGTGTATTGCCTGGCCGCATTTTGGAAGAGCTGACCAATAATGACCGCTCGATAGGTGGCATCACCCCTCGATGTGCTCGCAAGGCACTGACCTTCTACAAGCGGTTCGTTCGCGGTGAGTGCATCACGACAAACGCTCGTTCTGCCGAGATGACCAAGCTGGTTGAAAATGCTTTCCGCGATGTAAACATCGCTTTTGCCAACGAATTGTCGATGGTCGCCGACCATATGGGACTCGATGTGTGGGAGGTCATCCGCCTCGCTAATCGCCACCCACGCGTCAACATATTGCAGCCTGGCCCCGGTGTCGGTGGCCACTGCATCGCCGTTGATCCGTGGTTTATCGTCCACGGAGCGCCAGAACAAAGTCTGCTGATCCGAACAGCCCGCAATGTAAATGACGGCAAAGTCGAACATGTTATCGAACGGGCAAGTGCGATAATTGAGGCTAATTCAAAGCGTATCGTCGGCTGCATGGGGCTCGCGTTCAAGGCCAATATCGACGATTTCCGGGAGAGCCCGGCAATGAAAGTTGCCGCCGAGCTGGCGCAGCGCTTTGGCAATCGCATCCGTATTGTAGAGCCATATGCTGCCGAATTGCCCGCTGAATTGGCAAATAGCGGCGCAAGCCTGATCGACATAGACGCCGCGCTTCTCGAATGCGGGGTGCTAATTACCTTGGTTGATCACGATGCATTCAAAGCTATCCCATTGGCCGAACGTGCTGACAAGGTTGTCTATGATGTTCGCGGAATTTGGTCGGACCAGCCCGAAGCTTCACCGCGCCAACATTTGCGTCTCGTTGGCTGACCAACGGCAACGCCCGAGAGCGGGTCGTCCGAACAACCAAAGCAGCAGGTATTTCACGAAATATTAACCATATTTTTACGCTGAATACCTATGATAGCCGATGCAATAATCGGGTAATTGGAACATGCGGTCTGTTATTACTATCGTTACGAAGGCGGTCCATCGTTTGGGTTGGCGCGAGGTTGATCTAAACCGCTTAGCAAACGCACACTTAGCGGTGTTATCCGTACCCGGACATCTCCATTACGACGATGGTCGCCAAGATGGTGGGCAAGTTGGTCTGAAGAAGATACTTGCTATTATCGCCTTAGCCCCGCTGGTTCATGTGCTGGCAACATGGGATATTGATGGCAAAATCACACAAATTAATCAGTGGACCAGGCTATACAGCCTTCCCGTGATCCTGCTAGAATTGTTCATACTTCTAGTTGCTTATGATCAGGGATGGCGACCGCATCGTCAGGTTCGAGCGTTAACGCAACCAGTAAAGCTACTCATTCTGGCTGCGACGGGTTCTATTGTTTTTACATCGTTGTTTGCGTCGACAGACCCGCTCACTTCATCGCTATTTGCAATTAGATATGCTGTGCACGGACTCGTGTTGGCCACACTGGTTTTTTTGATTGCGCGAGCTTCCAGCTTTGATTTTGAGCGCTGGGTCGGAACTATTACGGTTGGTGGTTTAGGTTATATTGCGTCGCTCACGATTTTCTGTGTCGTGGTCCGCGATCCTGAAAACTTTAAATGGATCGAGCGGCTCCCGTCGGCAACGAATGTGCGCCAAATAGGAAATGTTGTTGGATTGTTGGTGTTAGCACCGACTACCCTGCTGGTCTTCTCACGCACAATCCGGACCGATGCGATAGCATTTGCCGCCACGACCGCTCTTTTAACGTTTATCATGTGGTCGGGCACCCGCGCTGCGCTGCTTTCATTTGTCATCGCAGTTTGCATTGCCGCTTTCTTGCACAAAGACGTAGTTGGCGGTAAAAAACTTATGGCGCTGGCCGCAGCGTCCGTTGTAGCCCTGCTGCTGTCGTTGGCGTTGCCCTCACCGGCGCCCGGCTTCGGGTTCATTCGGATCGCTGACTCGCTAGATTCTGGCGATGTTACAAGCGGTCGTTTGCAAATCTGGGCCGACACAATATCAGCAATCACGAATTCGCCGGTCTTTGGCCATGGTGCTGGGACATACCGCGACAATATGGCCGCATTGAACGGCTACCCGTTCAACCACCCTCATAATTTCATACTGCAACTCACATATGATTGGGGTGCCCTAGGGGGAGGGTTAGTCTTGGCGTTCATTACCTGGCTAGGCTGGTTTATCATCTCGACACCTACCACCCATAAAAACCTGCATTTTCTCGCAATCGCGACTTATGCAAGCGTGCTTTCGATGGCTTTGGTTGAGGGAACATTGTTCCACCCGCTGCCGATACTCCTAGGAGTTGCGCTAATCGGCCCGCACGTTGCACTGGCCCGAGCGGGCAAGGTTCGCGAACCATAAGCAATATCCGACATGGGTTTACTGACTTGTCGTGATTGGCAATAACTTCTAATCACGAGCCAAATAGAGATTGATGAAAGACCAATAATGAAAATCGCAATGATTGGCTCGGGTTACGTCGGGCTTGTTTCGGGGGCCTGCTTTGCCGATTTTGGCCATCACGTGGTTTGCGTCGATAAAGACCAGAGCAAGATTGACCGGCTCAATGCCAATATCATGCCAATATATGAGCCGGGGTTGGAGGCATTGGTGCAGAGCAATGTCAATGCCGGTCGGCTGCAATTCTCGACCGATCTGGCCAGCTCGGTTGTTGGATGCGACGCGGTTTTTATTGCTGTGGGTACGCCGTCGCGGCGCGGCGACGGCCATGCCGATTTGACCTATGTTTACGCAGCCGCCGAAGAACTCGCCGGCGCAATCGAACCCAATACCGTCGTTGTCACCAAATCAACAGTTCCAGTTGGCACCGGCGATGAGGTCGAACGGATTATCCGCCAAGCCAATTCTGCGCTAGAATTTGCCGTAGTATCTAACCCTGAATTTCTGCGTGAAGGTGCCGCCATCGGCGATTTCAAACGCCCCGACCGTATTGTCGTCGGCAGCGATATCGAATGGGCGCGCGAGGTGATGCGCGCGGTTTACCGGCCCCTTTTCCTCAACGAATCGCCGATCATTTTTACAAGCAGGCGGTCGTCCGAGTTGATCAAATATGCCGCCAACGCGTTCCTCGCGACGAAGATTACCTTCATCAATGAAATGGCCGATCTCTGCGAGAAACTTGGCGGCGACGTTCAGGACGTCGCGCGCGGAATTGGTCTGGACAACCGCATCGGCAGCAAGTTCCTCCATGCAGGCCCCGGCTATGGTGGCAGCTGTTTCCCAAAAGACACGCTGGCTTTGCTCAAGACCGCCCAGGATAACGACACGCCTGTGCGCATCGTCGAAGCGGTAGTGCAGGCCAACGACCTGCGCAAAAGGGCAATGGGTCGAAAAATCGTAAACGCGCTTGGCGGTGACGCGCGCGGCAAAAAGGTTGCATTGCTTGGGCTCACGTTCAAGCCAAACACCGACGATATGCGGGATGCACCGTCGATTGCGATTGTCCAGACACTGATCGACGCCGGAGCCATCGTCCATGCGCATGATCCCGAAGGCATGGAGGAAGCGGCAAAGATTTTGCCCGGCGTGGTGATGACCGACAGCGCCTATGCCGCTGCCGATTGTGCAGATGCCGTAGCCTTAGTGACCGAATGGGATGCCTATCGTGCGCTTGATCTTAAAAAACTACGTGCCGCGATGAAGGGCGACGCTTTGGTTGATTTGCGTAATATCTACGGCGCAACCGATGCTGAAGCTGCGGGCTTTACATATTCCAGCGTGGGTCGGTGACGCAAAGCATAACTTGAACGCTGCCAAGGCTTTGCTGTTTGCGGTTCGGCTCGCGGCGCTTAAATAGGCGCAGCATGTCCCGCAATCTGACTCATCTCGAAAGGCTTGAGGCCGAAAGCGTCCATATCATGCGTGAGGTGGTTGCTGAAGCAGACAAGCCGGTGATGCTGTATTCGGTGGGCAAGGATAGCGCCGTGATGTTGCATCTGGCGCGCAAGGCATTCTACCCCTCGCCGCCGCCGTTTCCACTTTTGCATGTCGATACCACGTGGAAGTTCAAAGCGATGTACGAGCTGCGCGAGAAGGCGGCGCGTGACGCGGGGATGGAGCTGCTGGTCCATCAAAACCCCGAAGCGCTGGAAAAAGACATCAACCCGTTTGACCACCAGGGGCTGCACACTGACATGTGGAAGACCGAAGGCCTGAAACAGGCGCTGGATCTGCACGGCTTTGACGTCGCATTCGGCGGTGCCCGTCGTGACGAGGAAAAAAGCCGCGCAAAGGAGCGTGTTTTCAGCTTTCGTAGCGCCAATCACCGGTGGGACCCCAAACAACAACGCCCGGAGTTGTGGAACCTTTACAACGCGAAAAAGGCCAAAGGCGAGAGCATCCGGGTTTTCCCGATCTCTAACTGGACCGAGCTCGATATCTGGCAATATATCCATCTGAATAATATCGAGATTGTACCGCTCTATTTCAGCGCGCTGCGCCCGACCTATGAATGGGAGGGTGGGCTTTTCATGGCGGACGACCTTGCCCGCATCGAACAGGTTTTGGGTTACGTGCCAGAAATTACCGAACGGTCGATCCGCTTTCGGACCCTTGGCTGCTTTCCGCTGACGGGCGCGGTCGAGAGCGACGCAACAAATCTAACTCAAGTCATTCAAGAAATGTTGCTCACCACAACATCCGAACGCCAAGGCCGGGTTATCGACCACGACCAAGCGGCGAGTATGGAGAAGAAGAAGCAGGAGGGCTATTTTTGATGGCCTCCGTTTATGAAACCGATGCCCTCATCGCGAGCGATATCAACGCGTATCTGGAGCAGCATCACCACAAAAGCCTGCTAAGATTTATCACCTGCGGCTCGGTAGATGATGGAAAATCAACTTTAATTGGTAGGTTACTCTATGATTCTAAGATGATTTTTGAAGATCAGCTTGCCGCACTCGAAGCCGACAGCAAACGTGTCGGAACTCAAGGGCAGGAAATCGACTTTGCGTTGCTCGTGGATGGCCTCGCCGCGGAACGCGAACAGGGCATTACGATTGACGTCGCCTACCGTTTTTTCACCACCGAAAAGCGTAAGTTCATCGTCGCGGATACGCCAGGGCATGAGCAGTATACCCGCAATATGGTCACGGGCGCCTCAACCGCCGACCTTGCCATCATCCTGATCGACGCGCGTAAAGGTGTGCTTACGCAAACCCGGCGGCACAGCTATCTCGCGCACCTAATCGGCATCAAAAACATCGTGCTCGCAGTGAACAAGATGGATCTGGTGGATTACGACGTGCTGCGATACGACCATATCGTCGAGGATTACCGCTGTTTCGCGCGCGATATTGGTATCACCGACTTCACAGCCATGCCGATTTCGGGATTCAAAGGCGACAACATCGCCTCGCTCTCGCAGAATACACCGTGGTACAAAGGCAAGCCGCTGATCAAACATCTGGAAGACGTCGAACTTGATATCACCAGCGATCAGGCCAAGTCGTTTCGCCTGCCCGTACAATGGGTCAACCGCCCGAACCTAGATTTTCGTGGCTTTTCCGGCCAGATTGCTAGCGGCATGGTTCGCAAGGGCGACGCAATCCGAATTCTGCCCAGCGGCAAAAACTCTCATGTCTCGCGTATTGTCACGCTGGACGGTGATTTAACCGAAGCTGTCGCTGGTCAATCGGTGACCTTATGCTTGGCTGACGAAGTCGATTGCTCACGCGGTGACGTCATAGCGGCAGCGGATGCGCCGCCTGAAGCGGCAGACCAGTTCGAGACAAACATAGTCTGGATGGCCGACGAGGCGATGATTCCGGGCCGGGCTTATTGGCTGAAACTCGCCACGCAGACGGTTTCGGCAACGGTGCAACCGCCAAAATATCAAATCAACGTCAACAGCTTGGAGCAAATAGCTGCTAAAACACTTGAGTTAAACGCGATCGGGGTTGCCGAGCTCACCACTGACCGGGCGATTGTGTTCGAAAGCTATGCCGACAACCGCCAGCTCGGCGGATTTATCCTGATCGACAAGTTGACCAATGCCACCGTCGCCGCAGGAATGCTCAATTTCGCGCTTCGTCGCGCGCAAAACGTCCATTGGCAGGCCATCGACATCAGCCGCGAAGCCCACGCTCAGCAAAAGGGGCAGAGCGCAAAACTGTTATGGTTCACCGGCCTGTCCGGTTCGGGCAAATCGACGATTGCCAATCTGGTCGAAAAAAAGCTGCATGCGCTCGGCCGTCACAGCTTCCTGCTCGATGGTGATAATGTGCGTCATGGGCTCAACAAGGATCTGGGCTTCACTGACACCGACAGAATCGAGAATATCCGCCGTGTGGGCGAAGTTGCGAAGCTGATGACCGATGCCGGGCTGATTGTCCTGACTGCATTTATCTCGCCATTCCGCGCCGAGCGGGAAATGGTGCGCTCAATGCTTCCGCCAAGCGAATTCCTCGAAATCTTTATCGATACGCCGCTTGCCGAGGCCGAACGCCGAGACGTGAAAGGCCTTTACAAAAAGGCCCGAAGCGGTGCG
>JANLRW010000127.1:0-6772 GCA_031361925.1 Sphingomonadales bacterium | reverse complement strand
GGTCGGCAACGAGCAAAGCAATCCACAGCGTGATGCCGATGATCAGCAACGAAACGCCGTATAACGCGGCATTGAACTGCAGTTGCAGGCTGCGTGACCGCGCGACCATATTGTCATAGTCGCGGAGAACCGACTGCGCATTTTCGCCCAATGCGAACGCAGGCACCGATTGAAGTCGGCTTGCGTAGAGATACGTTCTTGGACTGTCGAATAACACGGTCGTGACTTCGATTCGATCGTTCCGACTTGTAGCTACAGTGCCCTCGCCCGCATTTAATTTTTTCAAGACATCCGGATTGATCCACTCACGTTTACGATCATCGTCTTCTGTTACCACCGCAGCTGTTTGCTGCACACCATTGGCGCTAATGAAAACAATGGCGGACTCGCTCAATCGTCGCCGATAAACCTGTTCGACATAATAGCTTAGGAAAGCGGGATCGGTGGCTTTGGTCTGCGCCAATGCGTTACGAAAATCGCCGGCCATCGTCTGCGTTTCGTCGCCGACATCACGCGCGTTCTGCTCATAATAACCCGTCGCCAACTCGCCAGCGTTTTCGAGCATTCCTCGTGCCTCGCCGGAGAACCAAAACTGAACGCCGCTCTGGAACAGGAGTGACGCAAAAATAACCAGCAGCAACGTAGGAACAGCAGTAATTGCCGAAAAGATCGCAACCAGCCGGACATGGAGCAATTGTTTGCTTCCGATGTTGCCTTTTTCCGCTCGTTTGAGCGCGATCCGGCGACCAAACAGTATCAAGAGTAATGTTGCCGGTAAAAGGTTGGCAACCAACATCGTTGCTGCACCAGCGGGCGACAGCGGCTCTGTTTGCGGGCCTTGATCGGTCAGTATCAATGCTGTGACAATGGCGACCACAACCAGCATGATGCCGCTGCCTGCTTCGAGAAATTTTATCGATTGGCTGTTACCCAATACGTTGGCCACCGATGACATGAGTTTACGCAGCCAGCTACTGCCCTCCTCATATTCATGCGTCGCCGTTGTTGCCATTAAGCCACTATTGCAGGATGAGAGTTACTTGAAAAGCACATAACACGAAATGTGCGTTATCCTGCCCCCGTTGCCGACCGTTTTAGCCGACGCCGTTTGGCCCTATCGAATATTCGGTCAGTTTTTTGCGCAAGGTGTTTCGGTTAATCCCTAACAACGATGCAGCCTTTAGCTGGTTGCCCTTTGCTTGGCGCATAACATGTTGCAGCAATGGGATTTCAAATTCAGCCAAGGCACGTTGATAAATTTTCTCCCGCGACGCGCCGCGTAACCGGTGATTGCGCAGAAATTGGGCAACCGCAGCTTCAAAACTGGCCCCCTGCATTGGCGTATCGCTGTCAGCCGATGGTTCGATATATTGGGCTATGGTTGCTTCCGTGATGATGTCTTCGCGGCAAACGAGCGCCAACCGGTAAATCAGGTTTTTTAGTTCGCGGATGTTCCCGCGCCATGGCATGGTCGTCAACAGGCTGACCGCCGCATCGTCGATCTGACGGGAGGGCAGCCCTTCTTTGGCCGCCAATGTCAGGAAATGCTGTGCCAATAGGCCGATATCGTCAGTCCGATCGCGTAGAGGCGGCATATTGATCGGCACGACATTAAGCCGGTAGAACAAATCTTCGCGAAACTTGCCTTGGGCGATAAGCTCTTCGAGCTTTTGATTAGTCGCAGCAAGAATACGCACATCGAGACGGATACTTGCCTTACCGCCAATCCTGCTGATTACACCGCTTTGTAGCGCGCGTAACAGCCGTGTTTGCGCGTGCTTTGGCATATCGCCAATCTCGTCAAGAAACAAAGTCCCGCCTTGGGCTTGTTCGAACCGGCCGATGGATTGACCGACGGCGCCCGTGAACGATCCTTTTTCATGACCAAATAGTTCAGCCTCAATCAACTCTGATGGAATTGCCGCCATGTTGACCGCGACAAATGGCCCCGTTTTGCGGTGACCAAGGCTATGGATTGCTTCGGCGACCAGTTCTTTGCCGGTGCCCGACTCTCCGGAGATTAACACAGACAGGTCGTTGCGCAACAACCGTGCGACCATCCGGTAGACGTCCTGCATCGCCGCGCTTCGGCCGATCATCGGCAGATTGGCTTCGGACAACGTGTCGCCAACGGTCGCCGGAACGGACATCCTGCGGTCGATCCCCTGTTTTACGGCAAGCACCAAGTCATTGAGATCGAACGGTTTAGGGAAATATTCAAAAGCTTCGATTTCGCTAGCGCGAACCGCAGTTTCAAGAGTGTTTTGTGCGGACATAATGATCACCGGCATATCCGGTGCGCTGGCCATCGCTTCCTTTAACGTTTCCAACCCGTCGCTGTCTTTTAGCACGACATCGGTCAGCATCAAATCAAACGCGCCATTGGCAAGTGCGGAATCACGGGCTCCTACCGTATCGCAAATTTGCGTGTCGATATTCTCGGCTGCAAGGGCCGCGCTGACCACGACGCCGATCGAGATATCATCTTCGACAATCAGGACTTTTGGATTGCCCATCAATTGGTTCCTTTGGGCGCTACCGGCAGGAACAAACGAAACAACGTAAGGCCTTTGGCGTCGTCGCGTTCAAAAACAATCCGGCTGTTCATTTGTGATATGAGCTTTCTGACAATCGCAAGGCCGAGCCCCTGCCCGTCTCGTTTCGTGGTAACGAACGGCGAAAACAGCTCTTCCTCGATATGTGCGGGAACGCCCGGGCCATTGTCTGAAATTGCAATTTCCACCGGAAGCTTGATCGTTCGGCGATCCATATCGGCTTCGCGCAGTGCACCGCTCATCACAAATCGCGTAGAAATGCCGATAACCCCGTCAAGCCTACCGCCAAGCGCGTCGACCGCATTTTGCATCAGGTTGATGATGATTTGGACCATCGCATCGGCATCAATCATGACTTCGGGCAACGACGGATCATAGTTAATCGACAGTTCCGGCATCGCGCGGTTGGCGGCGCGGATCGAACGAATGGCGCGTTCGATCAGCAAGTGAACATTGGCTGGCGCAAGTTCGGCAGGTTCCGACCGACCGAGCTTCTGCATTTGGTCCAAAAGCCTTGCAATACGGTCAACTTCGTTGACGATCAATTCGGTCAGCGCCTGACCTTTGGCATCGACGCGCCGCGCCAATAGCTGCGCCGCTCCCTTTATCCCTGCCAGTGGATTTTTGATTTCGTGGCCCAGTATCGCAGGCGCACCCATTGCTTGCTGCTGACCGCCGTCTTTCTGCTCGCTAATATGCTCGCGCCCGCCGTGACGCGGGGAAAGGAACAACAAGCGCCAGTCGGGGTCGGACGGCAGGACCGAGATGTTGATATCAACGGTGATTGACCCTTGCTGGGTCACTAACTCCATATCTTGCGCCGAAATGTCGTTCTCGCGCGCGGTCAGCACCGCATTCATCCGCTCACTCGTGAAGTTCAGCAGTTCGGCGATATTGCTGCCCTCCAGCTTACGCTTGCTGCGGCTAAAAAAAGCTTCACTGGCATCATTGGCAAACGCAATCGCGTTATCCGGCCCGATCAGCAGTACAGGGACGGGTATACCCGCCAGCAGCTGGCCGTGATCCGGACGGTGCAGCGTTGCGGTCACGCCGCCGCGCGCTCCATCTGCGGCGCATAAAAGCGTTCCAGTTCGTCGAGGACGACTTCGGCATCATCAATCCGGTTTACGTGATTGCGAAACTCGGCGGAACCGATAAGACCTTTGGTATACCAACCGATATGCTTGCGCGCGACATTTACGCCGACTTGCGGCCCGTAAAGATCGAGCATCGCGCGGTAATGTTCGACAATCAAATGATATTGTGCGTCGAGCGACGGGTCGGCGATGGTTTGGCCAGTGCGGAACCAGTGCATCATTTGCCCAAGCAGCCAAGGCTTGCCATAAGCGCCTCGCCCCACCATCACGCCGTCTGCGCCGCTTTGCACAAGTGCAGCTTCGGCGTCATCAATCGAACAGATATCGCCGTTGACGATAACCGGAATCGTCACCGCATCCTTGACCCGGCGGACAAACGCCCAGTCCGCCGAACCTTTATACATCTGGTTCCGGGTGCGACCGTGGACTGTAATCATCTTTGCGCCCAAATCTTCGGCGATATGGGCAAGCTCGGGCGCATTCAAGCTGCCCAAGTCCCAACCCATCCGCATTTTGACGGTGACGGGAACTGAAACCGCTTTCACCGTCGCCTCAATCAGACTTGCCGCCAAAGGCAAGTCGCGCATCAATGCAGAACCGGCATCGCCGTTGACCACCTTCTTAACGGGGCAGCCCATGTTAATGTCGATAATCGCGGCGCCCCGCTGTTCGTTGAGTTTGGCAGCCTCGGCCATTTCAAAAGGGGTGCAACCGGCCAGCTGCATCGACACCGGTTCCTCAATCGCGTCCCACGCACATTTCTGCAAAGACTGCCGCGTCTCGCGGATCATCGCTTGGCTGGCGATCATTTCGGTCACGTTCAGCCCCGATCCAAACCGGCGCACGATCCGGCGGAATGGCATATCGGTAACACCAGTCATCGGTGCCAATATCACTGGGCACGCGATCTCAATTCCGCCGATCTGGATAGGTTTAAGTTGCATTGTCGTAAACTGCCTAAAATTTAGGCAGGCCGTTACCGCGTTTCAGCTTGGCGGGCAAGGGTGCTGTCGCTAAGGCGCGCCAATGGCTTCTCGTCCCCGTATCGTCGCTCTTATTGTTGCTGCTGGCTCCGGCAGTCGCGCGGGCGGTGATATCCCAAAACAATTTCGCATGGTGCGCGGACAACCGGTGTTGCGCCATAGCTATACGGCGTTTGCGGAACACCCCGATATTGATAGCATTTTTGTCGTCGTGGGCGATGCCCAGCAGGGCGAAGCGCAAGCTGCGCTTGCGGGGCTAATGCCTACAACGTTGGTCTCCGGAGGCAGCACAAGGCGTCAAAGTGTGTGCAACGGCCTACAGGCGATCGCGGCTTCCGGCGGCGCAGACTATGTCCTGATCCACGATGCCGCGCGCCCATTTTTGTCAGCACAGGTCATCGACGACTTAATCGACGCGTTACTCGGTGCGCCCGGTGCTGTCCCTGTGCTGCCCGTCGTTGACAGTCTTGCGCGCGGCGATGGCGCGCTCTCGGAAACCGTAGACCGCGAGAACCTGTGGCGTATCCAGACCCCGCAGGCATTTCATTTTGACGCAATATTGGCGGTGCATCGAGGCTGGTCTGGACCGGAACCCAGCGATGACGCGCGAATGCTCATGGAAAGTAATCAGAAGGTGACTATGGTGGCAGGCGATGAAGCACTCGCAAAATTCACCTTCGCTAGCGATTTTGCAAGGCATGACATGATGCCGGCCATTCGCAGCGGCTCGGGTTTTGACGTGCACCGATTGGAGGTGGGTGAGGAACTATGGTTGTGCGGCATCAAGGTGGAACATGACAAGGGTCTATCAGGACATAGCGATGCAGATGTGGCCATCCACGCGCTAACCGATGCGGTACTGGGCGCGATGGCGCTCGGCGATATTGGCGACCATTTCCCGCCTAGCGATATTCAGTGGCGCGGCGCTTCGTCTGACGTGTTTCTGGCACACGCCATAAAACTAGCGAGTAAAAAGGGTTATGCGCTTGCCAATGCCGATGTGACAATTATCTGCGAAGCACCGAGAATTGGTCCGCACAGGTCGGCGATGCGGGCACGGCTAGCCGAAATTATGGCGGTCGATATCGACCGTGTTTCGGTAAAAGCAACCACGACCGAAAAACTGGGTTTCACCGGTCGCGGCGAAGGCATTTCCGCGCAAGCCGTTGCTACATTCGAGAAAACGCCATGAGAAGCATTCTTCCGTCCGAGATAACCGACCTGGCGAGGCGTGTGGTGAGTGAAAACGCGGCGTTGGGGCGCACGATTGCTTTGGCTGAAAGCTGCACGGGCGGGCTTGTGAGCGCGGCGATTACCGAAATCCCTGGCAGCAGCGCGGTGCTCGGCAGTGGCTATGTAACCTATTCGAACGATGCGAAGATGAAGATGCTTGGCGTCAACGGCGATATACTTGAGACATTTGGCGCAGTGTCGGTCGCGGTCGCTTGGGCCATGGCGCAAGGCGCGCTCAAGAAGTCGGGTGCGGACGTCGCAGTGGCGATCAGCGGCGTTGCTGGCCCGGACGGCGGCACAGAGAAAAAGCCAGTCGGAACGGTTGTTTTCGCAGTCGCTGAAAAAGGCAAAGATGCCGAAGACATGATCGCCGACCGCAAGGATTTTGGTTCAGCCAAAACCCGCGCAGAAATTCGCGGCTTTGCGACACTTCACGCGCTTGAATTATTGCTCCCAACATCGAACTAAGCTTCGGCCAACGACGCTTTCACCAAAACCTCAGACAAATTGGCGTTGCGCGCTTCAAGGGTGATGACTGTCTGTTCAAGATCGCGCACACGCATCGCTTGCAGGTCCAATCCGATCTGGCGGGTCGCCCAGGCCATCACTTCGACTTCATCGGGGCGGTAGTCTTCGCCGCTGGGTTTCAGTCCCAGCAGCACGAACCCAGCGAGAGCTGCCTGGTGCATCATCGGCAGGGCGAGCGTACTGGCTATGGGTGATCCCACTTCGGCAGGAATAACCGGGCCAAGCTCAGCACGCATGGCGGTGAGGGCGGGGTCGTCGGCGTCGATGGCGTCGCCGGTGGTGCTGGCGTAGTTTCCTTCCGGAGACCGGGCATAGATTGCGACGGAAGCGCCGCCGGTAAAGCGCGCCAGTTCCGCCGCGAAGTTCCCGGCCAGCG
>JANLRW010000114.1:0-5329 GCA_031361925.1 Sphingomonadales bacterium | reverse complement strand
CGGGCTGAGGATTTGGTGACCCAATATGGAAGCGCGGAAGCCGGGGGCGTGCGCTTCGACGGTGTCAATGATGCAGTCCGCTGCCTTGCCCTCATCGGCATCCCAGTCATGGTCCGGCGCAAATTGCTGGCAGAACAGACTGGCGACATGCTGTCCGGGTGGCGCAAGGCTGTCGTCTACCGTCGAGGGAATGAGCATCTCGACGATTGGCTTCTTTGACCAGCCGTAGCGCTTCGCGTCGAGGAACGCCTCGTCCATATAATCAAGCGTCGGCGCGATGATAATCCCCGACTGGTGGTGCTCGCCAGGTTCTGGAAGGCAGGTAAAGCGGGGAAGTTCGGACAGGGCGACGTTCATTCGGAAGGTGCCGCTGCCTGTCTTGAAGGCCTTGATCCGGCGCTTGAATTCGGGTTGCAAGTCGCCTTCGTCGAACATCCGTTCGTAGAGGATTTTCGGCCCGACATTGGCGATTACTCGGTCGGCCATGACCTCGTCGCCGCTATCCAACCGCACACCAACCGCCTTGCCGCCATTGACAATAACCCGCGAAACCGGCGCCTCCAGACTGATCTCGACGCCAAACCCTTCACAGACCTTCGCCATCATCTGTGTGATCGCGCCCATACCGCCG
This sequence comes from Sphingomonadales bacterium, assembly GCA_031361925.1. GTDB lineage: Bacteria > Pseudomonadota > Alphaproteobacteria > Sphingomonadales > Sphingomonadaceae > Sphingorhabdus_B. The sequence goes on along the minus strand of JANLRW010000114.1, from coordinate 4,698 downwards.
ACGCTGTGGCCCCATGCGCCCTTCTTGCCGTTGACTTCGCCGAAGACGTGGTGGAGCAACACATAGGCGCTGCCTGGCGTGTCGGGGCTGGCATAATTGCCGACCACTGCATCAAAGCCGAAGGCTGCCTTGACCGCCTCGCTTTCGAACCAGCTATCCAGGAAGCTGCGCGCCGACTTGGTGAACAGTTCGAGCACATCGCGCTGCTGGCTGAGCGACAGCCTCATCAATCCGCGCCCCTGCAACGCGCCGTCGATAAGGGTCTTGATGCCGCCCCCGACATTGGGGGGCGACTTGAGCGCGAGGTTGCGCAGGACATCGGCGACGCCCTCAAGCATCTCGTAATATTCGGGCAGGACCCGGGCATCATGTTCGGAAAAGCGCGCAAATTCCTTCTGCGTCCGCTCCAGCCCGCCGCCGAGTTTCAAGTAACCGCCATCTTCCTGCGGCAGAAAGTTCGAGATCGGTCGCTCGATCACGCGGTAGCCGTGGCCGACCAGCTTCATGTCGGCGATGACCTTGGGCTGTAAAAGGCTAACGGTGTAGCTCGCAACCGAGTTGCGAAAACCGGCATGAAACTCCTCGGTCACAGCCGCCCCGCCAACGACATCGCGGCGCTCTACGATCCGGACCTTCAAGCCGGCGCGGGCGAGATAGAAGGCGCAGACGAGGCCGTTATGTCCAGCGCCGATGATGACGGCGTCGTACTTCTTGGTCATCGCTTACTCCATCCGGCCCTAGGTCGTTGCTCTTCGCGTGCTTGCGGGATCAGCTCGCGCATCCGCTGGCAGAAATGGCGAAGGCATACTTCCTTGTCGGACAACGGCCCAACCGAGAAACTGCGCGATGCCATGCCCGACTGGACTCGCGATATCAGCGCGCTGTCCTCGGCATTGACCTGCCGGTTGATTCGCCAGTTGAGATAGCGCGCGGCTTTCATCTCGCGGCGGTCATCGGGCAGCACATAGCTGATTTCGCGGATCAGGCTGGTTGTAGGGCTGACTGGTAGCCACTGCATAAAGTCGATTTGGTCGGTATAAATGTCGAATGCAATATTGGGCCACAGCTTGAAATACAGCCAGTGCCGCTGTCGGTCGGTGGGGAGATGCGGCACTGGCGGCAGCAGTCGCTGATACATTGCCTCTGACCAGTTGGTGGAAGGCTTGTCGATCAGTTCGCCCCACATCCGGTCGACATAGGGTGTGGCTTCAACACCGTAGCTCTTGCCGAACAGCCGGTTGAGCCCGGGATGCGCGACACATATGTGCAGCCCGTCGGAATAATTATCGCCGATATTCTTCCAATTCACTTCGCGCGGGCGGAGCGTCACGCGGCCATTGGCTCGCAAGTCCCCGAAGCGGTATGGCGCGATCATTGCCTCATAGGGTGCCATCATTTCGGCGACGCTTGGCCCTTCATCCTTCAGCCGGATGAAGATAAAGCCTTGCCAGATTTCCAGCGACACCGGCGCCAACCCGTGCCGCGATTTGTCCAGACCGGGATAGCTGGCACTATCGGGGACGCCGCTTAACCGCCCGTCGAGTTCATAGGTCCACGCATGATAAGGGCAGACCAGCTTCTTCGCGCATCCGCTGCTCTCGTCCAGTATCCGAGAGCCGCGGTGGCGGCAAACGTTGGTGAACGCGCGGACGACATCGTCGTTACCGCGCACAACGATGATGCTCTCGCCGATACAATCTAAGCTATGCCAGTCGCCCTTTGCGGGGACATCGCTCATATGGCAGACGATCTGCCAGCTCGGCGCGAATACCGCTTCGACTTCGGCGGCGAAGAAGTCGGGGTCGTCATAAGTCCACGCAGGCAGGCTCCAGCCATCGAGCGGATCGCGACAGGCGGTAGCTATGGCTTTGAGCGGCATAGTTTATTCCCTTATTATACAGGTGTATAACAATTGAGTGAGCGAGCGCCAGATTACTAGGGTGACAAAAGGTAACATAGGGTGACAACAAAACCACCATTGAGTGACACGCAAATGCGTCCCATTGCATTGGCTGGTTGCGCCCCCCTACAGTCACCGGTTGCTTGCCGATCTATGGCGCGAGGTTGGCAGTTGATTTCTCACATTGCAAGTGTGTATTGGCAACGCCTGCGGCCAAGCCTTCAGTCCTATGGTGCGCCCCAATGCTTCGCTTCACACCTGCTCCGGATCAACGGTTAAGGGGGCGGCTCAATCAAAATCTGGGAATGCTAAATTCCCAGCGCCGCCTTGACCTTGTCCCAACCGACCAGCTTGAAATTCTGAGCATTGGGGGCGTTATTTCCGTCTTGGGCGATGAACAGTCCGTCGGGATAGCCCGGACCAAAATCACCGGCCATCGTGGCGATGCCGTCGGTTTCGCTGGTCGCGCCAACTTCACCGGCGGTAATCGCGAAGCGGCCAACATAACGCATTTCGGGTAATACCCAGACCGCATATGCGTTGTCGCCCTGGCTCGATGCGATCAGCAGCTCAAGGCCCGTTGCCTCGCGGACAATCGCCAGCCCTTCGACATCGGCGACCAGCCGCTGGTTGTCGACTGGCGCGATCATCGTACCATCGGAACTGGCGTCCTTTGCTCCGGAAAAACGCCAGATCCCAGCGTCTTCTTCGCCGACATACAGATTACCTGCCCTGTCGATGACGCAGCCTTCGGTTTGCGTTGGTATCTTCATCGTGCGGACGATAGCGCCGGTGGCGCTGGTCGCACCAAGCGCGACCTCGACATGATTGACCGTCCCCGCCTTCAACACTGCGAATATCTCGAACATTCCTGGTGCGGCTGGCTCCTTGATGCAGATGCCGTATCCTTCGCCGGCACCAGATGCGACGTGCCCCAACGGCGTCAACTTGGCATCGTCGGGGTTGAGTACAAACAAGGCAATCCGTGACTGCGCCGGGTTATTCCGGTCGCTGGCGGCAACGATGATCCGGCCATCGATTTCGATCAGATCGACATTGTTGACCCGACCGGCGTCGATGAACGAGCGGATCTTTCCGTCGAGACCATATACATAGAGCCCGGCCTTTTTGTCAGTCGCGACGATCAGGCTTGCCGCTGGATTGGCCACGTTGCGCCAGATGGCGGGATCATCGGCGGCATCGGCGGCAATCGTGCCCACCGGTTCGGTCTGGCCGGTGGCTTGGACGGTGACAGGTGGAAGACCAAAAACCGGTGCAGCATCCATGGGCGCGCAACCCGTTAGCGTGATTGCTGATAGCAATGACGTCACAAACGCCAATCGGTAACGCCTGTTCGCTGACACCGATTTTTGCATGAATTTCCCCGATCAGTGCGACTATCCAATTCATGTCGCGCCTATGCACCGGATTTTACAATTTGGTGACGATGTCATGACATTGCCGTCATGTAATCCACATCAACTTGTCATCAACCGGTAGTGGCAGAGTCTTGTTGCCCCGCTACGGCCCCTTCGCAAATGCAATATTGTTTGCACGAAGGGGCCACTCATGACGATCAAAACGCCGTTTTTCCACCTCACAAGCCTTGCAGCTATGGCTGTAGCGTTGACCACCACCGCCCATGCGCAAACTGGTGCAAATGCGCCTGTCGAGGAAGAAATTGCTGAAGAAGATGCAATCGTCGTCACCGGTTCTCGCCCCATCGCCGAATCCGAAGCGGCGGCACTCCAAATCCAGAAAAATTCAGATTCGCTGGTAACAGTGGTTGCTGCGGACTCGGTGGGTCGTCTGCCCGATCAGAATATCGCGCAAGCCGCAGGACGCCTACCCGGCGTCGCAGTCGAACGCGACCAAGGCCAGGCGCGCTACATAAGCTTGCGTGGTGCGCCCAATTACTGGACGACATTGTCGTTCGACGGCATCAACATCGTTAGCCCCGAAGGCCGTGATGCGCGGTTCGACAGTATCCCGTCGGCACTGGCTGCACAGATTATCGTCTCGAAGGCGGTGACGCCGGACATGCCGGGCGAGACGATTTCGGGCAATGTGAATATCATCACGCGCTCGGCGCTTGATTATGACGGCTTCCGCATTTCGGGCAAACTGGGCGCAGGCCAGACCGAACTTGGCAAGCGCGGCGAATATGAAGGCTCGTTGACGCTGTCCAATGTGTTCGACACCAATGTCGGCGAAATCGGCATGCTGCTGTCGGGCAGCTATTACGAGCGCAACATGATTACCGACAATTTCGAAACCGATTGGGAACAGGTGGCGCAGGACCGCCGTCCCGGATTTGCGACGCGATTTTGGGCGCGTGAGACAGAAAACAAGCTTTACCGCCTGACTCGCAAAAACTACTCGATTTCAGGCCGAGTCGATTTCCGCCCCGACGCGGACAATACGATATCCGTGCGCTCTTTATATACCATCTTCACCGATGACGAGGCGCGCGACAATTATATCTTCGACCTCGATGACCGCCAAGCCGACCAAGTTGCAAATACCGCCGCCTGCACCACGCCGACTAGCACTCCAACAAACACGGCCTATGCTGATGCTTGCAACAACAGCCCGTTCCAAGGCACCGTTTTCGGCATCGACATCAACCAGCGATCAACGCTTCGTGCGTTTCGCCAATCGGTGTTTACCAATACGATTGAAGGCAAGCACCGATTTGGCGACAATTGGGGTTTCAAGTGGGTGGCCAATTATACCAAGTCGGTGGATGACCGCTCAGTGGTCGGCGAAACCCGCTGGGACAGCCCCTCAACTCGCAC
>JANLRW010000111.1:0-1693 GCA_031361925.1 Sphingomonadales bacterium | reverse complement strand
CCTGTAGCGTGAAAACGTTTTGTTCGTCGGCCATCTGGCTGTGAAACACAACCTGGAGTAGCAAATCGCCGAGCTCGTCCTTAAGCGCGACAAGGTCGTTGCGTTCGATGGCATCAGCAACCTCATAGGCTTCTTCGATTGTGTAAGGAGCGATGCTCGCAAAATCTTGTTCGACATCCCATGGGCAACCTCCATCGGGGTCGCGCAGGCGCGCCATTATGTCGGCGAGCGGGGTGATGTTTGGTGCTTCGATCTTAGACATATTTAAGTGCGATAATATATATTATGTTAAGTAATAATATATTTCGTTGCTGAAATGGCGTTGGGTTACCGTCTCCTGTCACGGTTGCAACGTCATAACGTTATTCTCAACTTTCCAGCTTTTCATGCTGTCGAGAAAATTCATCCCGAGAACATTGGTATCGCCAAAACGTTCCGAAACCACAACTTTATGATCTGTCAATTTGAGCGGTCCAAGTTCAAACGTCTGCGCCACGCCGCGATAGGCCTTAACACGGCCATTGGCAGTCTCGATGAATATCGGATAGCCATTACTATCGACCGACAGCCCAGTTTCAGCTGCAGTTTTGCTATTAACGGCGCTCGTCGTTGCACCGCTGTCGATCATGAAATCGACGTCTTTGCCGTTGATTTGGGTCCGGACCCAGTAATGGCCGTCATCCTGACGTTTCACTGCAATCGCTTCACCGACGTAGCTTTGACCCGATGTGCCGCTGAATTCGGATTTTACCCTTTCCCAAACCGACAGCAGTTCGAAACGGTAGCTGAAAACGACAAACAGAGCGGCAAATATGGCAATCCACGCCAGCGCCATTTTTGCCAACTGTCCTGCCGCCAAGCGCCTTGCCGCCAGCGAGCTGACAAGCAGCACGACCATGACGATGCCCCAAATCACCGATGGGCCGTCTTCGGCGTTCATTGCACGGCCTTTGAAAACAGCCGATAGAAATTAGCGGTCGTCTGCGCGGCGAGGGAATCATCCCCTTCCCCGCGCAAGTTAGCGACAAAACGTGCAGTATCGGCCACAAATCCGGGTTCTCCGGTCTTCCCGCGGTGTGGAACAGGGGCAAGGAACGGCGCGTCGGTCTCGACAAGCATCCGGTCAGAGGGCAGCCATTTGGCCACTTCCTGCAAATCGGCTGCGTTCTTGAAGGTGACGATCCCCGATAGCGAAATATACAAGCCCAGATCGAGCGCTTTGCGGGCAAAATCGGCGCTGGCGGTGAAGCAATGAATGACGCCGGAATAACTACCTATCGTCATTTCTTCGGACAATATCTGCGCGGTATCATCTTCCGCATCGCGGGTGTGGACGATTATCGGCAGACCGGTTTCACGCGCCGCGACGATATGTTCGCGAAACGACATGCGTTGCTGCTCGCGGTCGCTTTTGTCATAATAATAATCGAGTCCAGTTTCGCCGATACCGATCACGCGCGGGTTTTGCGCACGCTCGATCAGCTTGGCTGCGTCAATGCCTGTGTGCCCGTCGGCTTCATGCGGGTGGATACCAACCGATGCCCAGACGTCGTTTTCTTGCTCTGCAAGCCCGATAACCTCGTCCCATTCGCTCTCGCGGGTCGAGATGTTGAGCATCGCGGAAACCCCGCTTTGCCGGGCGCGGGCAAGCACGTCGGATTGCTGCTCGATCAAACCTTTGTAATTCAGGTGG
>JANLRW010000086.1:0-11582 GCA_031361925.1 Sphingomonadales bacterium | reverse complement strand
TTCGGCCAGTTCCTTGCGGATCGTGCCGGGCTCGGCGTTCGCAGGGTTAGTCGCGCCCATGATGTCGCGGTTGCGCTGCATCGCGTCTTCGCCTTCGAGGACCTGGACAACGACCGGGCCGCTGATCATGAAATCGACCAGATCGCCGAAGAAAGGACGTTCCTTGTGGACGGCGTAAAAGCCCTCGGCCTGATCGCGGGTCATGTGGATGCACTTGGATGCGACGACGCGAAGGCCAGCTTCTTCAAGCATCTTGGTGACCGCACCGGTCAGGTTGCGGCGAGTGGCATCAGGCTTGATGATCGAAAAGGTGCGGGTAACCGCCATGGGAAGCTCCATATTTTGGGGGTGAATAAGTTGGCCGCGCCTCTAGCCGCTGCCGTGCAGCGTGGCAAGACCGTTCACTATTGCCGCGAAGTCAGTTCTTGCCGCCACCGATAATCACCGCCGCCGTGCCTCCGTTTTCGGCAGGCGTCGCCGTTACCACCAGCGTGTCACCATTCTGCCCCTTTTGGGCCGAAAAGCTCGCCATTTCACCTTTGTCGGTCGTTGCGGTTGAGCGCGAACTAACAGTAAAACCACGCTTCTCTGCCTCCGCCTTGTAAAAATCGACTACTTTGGACGGTGACGCGGTGGTCAAAACAGTAGCCATACCGCCTGTTTCACCCTTACCGCTGCCGCCCATAAACGCACCCTTGACTTCACCGCCGGGATAAACCGGAAGCCCGAGCGGCAGTCCTTCTTTCGCAGCAGCATCGCCGAACGTAATCTTGCCATCTCCGTCCTTACCTTCAAAGGTGATGGTGCCGCTTTCGTTGTTTTTGTCGGTGTCAGAGGTGATTTTGATTTCATTGCCATTCGTGGTGGTAACGGTGGTCGTCTTGTCGCTACTGCCGCAGGCTGCGAGCACGAATATTGCTGCAAAGGGGATAAGTTTTCGCATAATCTTCCTCCTGTTTGCAAAGCCGATATCAGAAATTCACGGCCCCTGCACCCACTTGCCGCCGTCCTGTTTCCAATAGCGGCGCTCAACACCTTCCTTGTCACCAAGCGACCGCCACGCCGCGCGGGCATTGTCCGTGCTGTCTGGTGGAAATAGGAAGAATGCACGGTCAAAATCCATGGCTTCGTCGCGCCATACGCCGTTGGCTAAGGCAATGAACTTGGCCAGATTTGCAGCGATCGGCTCGCTCGACAATAATATCGGTTGTATGGAATCGTCACTTTCACCAGCCTTGGCATGGGCGAGGAAGCTGTCGGGTTTCGCATTCCACAATGCCGCCGAAATAACATCCATCTGCGCCGCATCACCCACCACCAGCAACCGTCCGCCTCCGTCAAGCACCCGCTGGGCAATCGGCGGCAGGACTTTTTCAGCCGGGTCGCGGGTCAGTTGGTAAAAATCGACCTGCACCGGCTTTGACTAGCTTTCAAAATTGTCGGCAACAAACCGGTCGAGCAAGCGGACGCCAAAACCGGTCGCGCCCTTTGCCCAGACCGGACCGTCCTTATCGGCCCAGACCATGCCAGCGATATCGAGATGCGCCCATTTAACGCCGTCTTTGATGAAACGCTGCAAGAACTGCGCAGCCGTAATCGACCCGGCACCCTTGCCACCGATGTTTTTCATGTCGGCAATCGGGCTGTCGATCATCTTGTCATAGGCCTTGGACAACGGGAACCGCCATAACGGGTCGCCCGATGCCTTGCCAGCGGCAGTCAGCTTGTCGGACAGTTCGTCACTGTTCGAAAACAGCCCGGCATATTCGCTACCCAGCGACACGATAATCGCACCGGTGAGCGTAGCCAGATCGACAACATATTCCGGGTTAAACGTCTTTTGCGTCCAGTGCAGCGCGTCGCACAATACCAACCGCCCCTCGGCATCGGTGTTGATGACTTCAATCGTTTGGCCGTCCATTGAGGTTACAATGTCGCCCGGTCGCTGCGCATTGCCGTCTGGCATGTTCTCAACGAGGCCACAGATGCCGACGACATGGGCCCTTGCGTTGCGGCCAGCCAGCGCTTTCATTACACCGGCGACCGCACCCGCGCCGCCCATATCCCACTTCATGTCTTCCATATTGGCGGCAGGCTTGATCGAGATACCGCCAGTATCAAACGTCACGCCCTTGCCAACAAAGGCGACGGGGCGTTCCTGCGTACCACCGGTGCCATCCCATTTCATCGCCAGCATCCGCGAAGGTCGCCTCGACCCCTGCCCCACACCAAGCAATGCGCCCATGCCAAGCTTTTCCATCGCCGGCACATCAAGAACGGTAATCTCGATGCCCATTTCGGTGAGGTGCATACAGCGCTCAACGAAGCTCTCGGGGTAGATGATATTGGCTGGTTCAGCGACCAGTTCACGTGTCAGCGCGACCCCGTCGGCGATTGCAGCGTAGCGCGGCCATGCGGCAACCGCTTCGTCGGGCGCGCCTACGACCGTCAGTCCGGTGACGGTCGGCTTGGATGTTTCGGCCAATTTGGTTCGATATTTGTCAATCCGCCAATTGCGCAATAGCGCACCATATGCGGCTTCGGCGGCGGCGGTTCCCGACAAGTTTGCACCGTGGATCGCAATATGTTTCGCGCCCGAAGTCTGCACCTTGGCAACAATCTCGCCGCCAGCTTTTTGATAATCGCCAGCGTCGCCCTCGGCCACGCCGAGTAGCATTATCCGCACAAGCTTGCCGCCTTCTTCATTTATCAACAGGAAGCTCTGTCCGACGCCGCCTTCAAACCGCGCCAATTTTGCGGTCTCGCGGACCATTTCCGCCTTTTCCAGCGGAAAGGCAAAGCCTTCAAAGCTGCTTTTGGTAACAATAAACGCCAACACATCGGCTTCGGCGGGACGGGTGGCAGCAAATTCGATTTTCATTGGGGATCAGCCTTTCCGCTGTCTTTATTTTATCGCGTGGCTCTATAAGCCGATTCTGCGAACGCGTTAAAGCAAAACCGTCCGTTAACGACATATACAGACGCACAAGCGAACATGCGCGGCCTTCGGGGGTGGACCGCGGACAAACGCGGCGATAAAGGACTATTCGGTTTTTATGAACATCCCCGCCACGATATTACGACCGTCCCGGCCGCTTTTCCTTGCACTGCTGTTGGGTTGTGCCGCGCTGCCGCAGTTGGCTGAGGCGCAGGACAAGCGGGCAACGACCGAACTTGTTGCGCCCAACGAACAACTGGATTTCGCCGCTGGCACGGTAGTTTACGATTCCAATACTGAGGTGGTCACCGCGACCAGCAACGTGATCGTCAACCGGGATGGTTACAGCTTGCGTGCTGACAGCGTGGTGTGGAACCGGACCACAGGTGAGGTCGTGGCGGAAGGTAACATTAAGACTGTGGGTCCCGAAGGCGATGTAGCCTATGGCGACAAGATTGTTCTGACCGATAGCTTGAAAGACGGCGTTGTCGACAACCTGTTGGTTGTGCTGGCCGACGGCAGCAGGCTGGCGGCAAACCGTGGGGCGCGTAACGACGGTGTCCTGACGCTTGATTATGCCGCCTACACCGCGTGCAAGATCGAAACGCCGGATGGCTGTCCGAAAAAGCCAAGCTGGGAAGTAAAGGCAGTCAAAGTCACCTACGACCCGAAAACCAAGCGGGTGAAATATGACGGCGCGCGGATCGAGCTCTTCGGGCTACCGTTGATCCCGTTGCCGTTCCTGTCGCATCCGGTCGACACCAAAGCGGGAAGCGGCTTTCTGGTGCCAAGCGTCGGTTTTTCCCGCAATAACGGGCTTGAGGTTGAACAATCCTATTATTGGCGGATGGCGCAGAACCGAGATCTGACTGCGTCGCTCACCGGTTTTTCCGACGTCGCGCCGCTAGCACAGGTAAAATTCCGATCGCTTGAAAGCACAGGCGCGTTCGAAATATCCGGCTTCGGCACGTACAGTAACCGGATCAGCACCGGCACAAGCACAGTCACCGGAAACAAGGTATTTCGTGGATATATTGAGGGTGCCGGGCGTTTCCAGCTTGACCCCTATTGGTCGATTTCGGCTTCGGCAAGGCGAACGACGGATCGGACGTTCCTGCGCCGCTACGATCTTAGCCGCGATGACCGGCTGCGTTCGACCTTTGCCGCCGAACGCATCGGCATCGACAGCTATTTTGCGCTCTCTGGTTGGGCCGTTCAGACGCTGCGCGTTGGCGACAAGCAAGGCCTGACGCCAATTGCCCTGCCGGAAATCGACTACCGTCTAAGGCTTGAAAATCCGATTCTAGGCGGCAAAGTGCAGTTGCAGGCTAACAGCCTGGCGATTGGCCGCACCGACGGTCAGGACACCCAGCGCGCCTTTGCATCAGCCCGTTGGGACTTGCGGACGCTGACAGACCTCGGCCAAGAGGTCAATTTCACGGTGATGGGACGCGGTGATATCTATCACAGTGACGAGAACGGGAGCACTGTCACTGCTATCTATCGAGGGGATCCGGGTTTTCAGGCACGCGGGATTTTTGCAGCCGCCGCCGATGTAAAATGGCCATTTGTTGGCAAAGCTTTTGGCGGCACCCAGATTTTTACACCGCGTGTGCAGCTGGTCGCAGCCCCGACAACCTCCAATCTGAGTGTGCCGAATGAGGATTCGCGCGCGGTTGACCTAGAAGACAGCAACCTGTTCGCGCTCAACCGTTTTCCCGGATATGACCGATTCGAGGATAATTATCGCATCACTTACGGGTTCGACTGGGCCTTGCGCAAAAGCGATTTTACCGCCGATGTGACCATTGGCCAGAGCTACCGCCTGTCAAACCGCGCGTCGATTTTCCCCGATGGCACCGGCTTGTCGGGCAAGGTGTCCGACGTCGTCGGACGCAGCGAACTGCGGTTTAAGGATTTCGTCAAGCTGACTCATAGGTTCCGGCTCGACAAGGACAGCTTTGCCATTCGCCGCAACGAAATCGACGCTACAATTGGATCGCGCAGTACCTACGCGCAGATCGGCTACCTCAAACTTAACCGCAATATCGGGCCGACGGTCGAGGATCTCACCGACCGAGAAGAAGTGCGGCTTGGCGGGCGTGTGCGGGTCGCGCGTTACTGGTCGTTATTCGGATCGGCCATTCTCGATTTAACAGATACGACCGAGGACCCTACGTCGCTGTCCGATGGGTTCGACCCGATCCGCCACCGCTTAGGGGTTGCGTATGACGATGACTGTCTGTCACTCAGCCTGACTTGGCGGCGCGACTATCAACCGACCGGTGACGCGCGGCGCGGTAACAGCTTTCTGTTCCGGCTGGCATTTCGCAATCTGGGTGTGTAAGGCGTCGGCGATATGGGGGGAGGAACGCGGCCTGCTCATCTGCTGTTCAGCAGGGGCCGCTTAATTGCCCGCTTTCGTCTAACTACTGACTGGGCCAAATTATGAAGTTTCTGCAGCGTCTTTCTCTTGTCGCTTTACTCGGCAGCGCGACGGCGTTGACGCCACTTGTGGCGCAAACCGTTGCTGACGACGGCGCGACCGAGGTTGGCCTCAATATTCCCGATGGGCAGCAGTTGTTTGGCAAGAATGATCCCAATGTGCGGCGTGCAACCGCGCGAGTGAACGGTGAAATAATTACCGGCACGGACATTGACCACCGTCTTGCGCTGATTCTCGCCGCTAACGACAACAAGCTGCCCGATGAAGAAATCGCGCGGTTTCGTGCGCAGATTATCACCAACCTGATCGACGAAACGCTGTATATTCAAGAGGCTGCGGCTAACGAGATTGAGGTGACCGACGCCGAAATTAACCAGTATTTCGCCCGGGTTGCGCAACAAAATTTCAATCGCCCCGCCGCTGAAGTCGAGAAATATCTGCTATCGATAAATTCATCGGTGGCAACGCTAAAGCGCCAGATTAAAGGCGAACTGTCGTGGAGCCGTTTGCTTTCGCGTAACGTGCGGCCTTCGGCCAATGTCAGCGATGATGAGGTCAACGCAATCATCGAACGGATTAAGGCGACCAAGGGCTCGACGGAATTTAGGCTTGGCGAAATCTACCTGTCGTCTACCCCCGAGACAATGCCTGCGGTCGCCGAAAACGCCAAAAAAATCATGGAGCAGCTAAGGCAAGGCGGCAACTTTGTTGCCTATGCACGGCAATTTTCTGAGGCATCGACAGCTTCGGTCGGCGGCGATTTGGGCTGGCTATCACTGGCGCAGCTCCCCGAGTCATTGGCAAAAGCAGCAGCGGAGATGAACGCGAACGAAGTCGTAGCGGTTCCGTCGCCCGGCGGCATTTCAATACTGCTTCTGATCGACAAACGCCAAGTTGCAACGAGCGACCCGCGCGATTCGGTGCTCAGCCTGAAACAGATCGCGATTACCTTTCCCGCAGGCACGACCGAAGCGCAAGTGACGCCGTTGGTCAAACGCTTCAGCGAAGAAACGCAAAAGGTTACTGGATGTGGCGCGGCTGACGCGATGGCGACAAAGCTCGGTGCCGATGTCGTCAACCGCGACGGGATCAAAGTGCGCGACCTTCCCGGGCCTTTGCAGCAGGTCATGCTTGAGCTTCAGATTGGCCAGTCGACTCCGCCTTATGGTTCGTTGCAAGACGGGGTGCGTGTTTTTGTCTTGTGCGGTCGTGATGCACCCCAGGATGCCGCATCCGAAAGCTTCGACGAAATCATGTCGAGACTGGAAGAGGAGCGCGTGAACAAGCGTGCGCGGATTTATCTGCGCGATCTCCGCCGCGACGCCATTATCGACTATAACTGATATATGGGGGACCGACTGGCCTTGCCGCTGGCGGTGTCGGTTGGCGATCCTGCCGGTATCGGGCCTGAAATCATCGGTAAGGCATGGGACGTCCGCCACGCCAAAGCAGCGCTACCTCCGTTTTTTGCGATCGGAGATATTAACAGCTTCGCTCCGCACTGGGCCGGGCCGGTTATCAAAATTGATGATCCCGCCGATGCTGCCAAGCATTTTGGTGAAGCGTTGCCGGTGCTGCACATTCACGATTGCGTAACGGTTGTTCCAGGCGTGCCCGATCTTGACGGTGCGCATTGCGCATATCGCGCCCTCGAGCTTGCAGTTGGCTTTGCCCGTAATAATGTCGCAGCGGCTCTTGTCACCGGCCCGGTATCGAAAGCGCAGCTATATTCGGTCGGCTTCACGCATCCAGGGCAAACCGAATTTATCGCAGAACGGTGCGGTGTATCGCGCAATCATGCGGTGATGATGCTTGCCGGACCCGATTTGCGCGTTGTGCCGATGACGACACATATTCCGCTGGCCTCGGTTGCAGGCAAGCTGGAGCCGCGACTGATCCGTCAACGCCTGCGTGCAACGGCAAAAGGCTTGCAGCGCAATTTCGGCATCGCCAATCCGAGGCTCGCAGTTGCGGGCTTTAACCCCCATGCTGGTGAAGCCGGGAATATGGGCCGTGAGGAAATTGACCTTTTTGGCCCGGCCATCGAGCATATTCGGGCCGAAGGATATGACATTATCGGCCCGCTTCCAGCCGATACTATGTTCCATGCAGAGGCGCGCTCGCATTATGATGCAGCGGTGTGCGCATACCACGATCAGGCGCTTATCCCACTCAAAACTCTATATTTTTTCGAAGCAGTCAACATCACGCTTGGCCTTCCGGTCGTTCGCACATCGCCGGATCACGGCACGGCATTTGGTATTGCCGGGCAAGATAAGGCGTCGCCGGATTCGATGATAGCCGCAATCCGGATGGCCGAGATGGCGGCGCTCAACCGCATGGCCGCCGACGCAGCGGCATGAGTGTGCCCGAACTGCCTCCGCTGCGTGAGGTGATAAAACGCCACGGCCTGTCAGCGAGCAAGGCGCTCGGTCAGAACTTTCTGTTCGACGAACAATTGCTCGACAAGATCGCCGCAATCCCCGGCGACCTGAATGGCGCGCATGTCTATGAAGTCGGGCCTGGTCCGGGCGGTCTGACACGGGCCTTGTTGCGTGCGGGGGCTAATGTCACTGCGGTAGAGCGCGATCACCGTTGCCTGCCTGCTCTCCTCGAATTAGCGGAGGCCTTCCCGGGCATGCTTCGCGTGATCGACGAAGACGCGATGAAGATCGACCCCGCGGCCGAAATCGGTGCGCCGTTCCATATCGTTTCCAACTTACCCTACAATGTCGGCACCGCGCTCGCGGTCGGTTGGCTGAGTGCCGAGAGTTGGCCACCTATCTGGCAATCGCTGACATTGATGTTTCAACGCGAGGTGGCAGAACGCATCGTGGCGGCTCCCGGGTCCGATGCGTTTGGCAGGCTTGCAATCCTTGCCCAGTGGCGCTCCACTGCCAGAATCGCGATGCCAGTCCACCGCTCGGCTTTCACTCCGCCGCCAAAGGTGATGTCAGCGGTTGTGCATATTACCCCAACAGCCGCACCCGACGGTATCAGCATGGCAACGCTCGAAAAATTGACCGGTGCAGCATTTGGCCAACGCCGAAAAATGCTGCGGCAAAGCCTCAAAGCATTGCCCGGCGGATTGGATGCGCTGGCAGCCAATGGCATCGCCGCCGATCGCAGGCCCGAGACGCTGCAACTGGCGGAATGGTTGGGTTTGGCGCGCGCCGTTGATGCAGGGGTGGCGTAAGCAATTTTGGCTCGCTAAAGGTTGCAGATGCAATCGCTCAACTCCGAAGAAACCGCCGCCCTTGAGCAGATCGAGCACGATCCGATGCTTGCGCAAGTGCAGAACTGGGCTTCGGTGAACAGCGGCTCGGGCAACTTGGCGGGGCTTGCCACGACCGCCGGGTTTTTGGCCGACGGCTTTGCCGCGCTGCCCGGTGAAGTCGACCTAGTCGCCGCTGCCCCCGTCGAGCGAGTCCGCGCCGACGGCGTAATCGAGACTGTCGAGCATGGCCGCCATTTGGTTTTGACCGTCCGTCCTGAATCGCCAGTGCAACTGCTGTTCACCGGACATATGGATACGGTGTTTGGCGCCGATCATTCATTCCAGACACAGCAATGGTTGGAAGACGGCGTATTGAACGGACCCGGCGTCGCCGATATGAAAGGCGGCATTTCGGTCATGCTGGCAGCATTGTCGGTCGCGGAAAGCAGCCCCGGTTTTGACCGTGCCGGCTATCAGGTGCTGATCAACAGCGACGAGGAGGTAGGCTCACCTTCTTCCGCACCCTTGATTGCAAAACTCGCGAAATCGAAACTTGCAGCGCTCACCTACGAACCAGCCCTGCCCGACGGCACCTTAGCGGGGGCACGCGCAGGCAGCGGAAATTTCTCGGTTATCATCACGGGCAAAAGCGCCCATGCGGGACGTAATCCTGACGATGGGCGGAATGCGCTGCTGGCTGCCGCCGATTTGGCGCTGCGTCTCAAGAAACTCACCGGCGAAGGGCTCTCGGTCAATCCAGCGCGGATAGAAGGCGGCAGCCCGAACAATGTCGTGCCCGATCACGCGGTGCTGCGTGTCAACTTTCGTCCAAAAACGCCCGAAATAGTTGCGGATACCGACGCGATGTTACGCAGCATAGTCGCAGCAATCGAGCGCGAACATGGCGTTACCGCGCATCTGCATGGCAGCTTCGGCAGGCCGCCCAAGCCCATCGACGACGGTGCGGCTAAATTGTTCGGCCTCGTCAAGCAATGCGGTGAAGATCTTGGTCTCAGCATCGCGTGGAAATCAACAGGCGGCGTGTGCGACGGGAACAATATCGCGGCTTGCGGTGTGCCCGTCGTCGACACAATGGGCGTTCGCGGCGGCAGCATCCACAGCGCAGACGAATTCCTGATCACTGAAAGCCTTGTCGAACGCGCGCGTCTATCCGCGCTGACTATCATGCGAATTGCCGCCAAGGGAAGTTTATGACGTTCATCATCCGCCCCGCTAATATGGACGATGTGCAGCCAATCTACGAGATGGCGAAGCGCACTGGCGGCGGTTTCACGAACTTGCCGCCCGACCGCAAAGCGCTGGTTGCCAAGCTTGAGAAATCAGCCGCCGGATTTGCCCGCACCGAAAATACGGTCAACGATGACCTCTACGTCTTCGTGCTGCAAAATACCGACACGAGAGAAGTGCGCGGCACGTGCCAGATTTTCGGCTGTGTGGGCCAGAAATGGCCCTTTTACAGCTACCGGATCGGCGCGCTGACGCAGCATAGCGTCGAACTCGACCGAACATTCCGCGCTGATATCCTTAACCTCTCGACCGATCTTGAGGGCACATCCGAAGTCGGCGGACTGTTCCTGCACCCCGGCGAACGTGCAGGCGGGCTTGGCCTACTGATTGCGCGAAGCCGTTACATTTTTATCCGCAACCACCGCGCGCGCTTTGCCGACCGGACGCTGGCTGAGCTGCGCGGAGTCATCGACGAAGCGGGCGGTTCGCCATTCTGGGACGGCGTCGCCGGTCGATTCTTCGGCATGAGTTTTCAAGAAGCCGACGAGTTCAACGCGAAGTTCGGCAACCAGTTCATCGCGGATCTGATGCCCAAGCACCCGGTGTATATCGCAATGCTGAGCGAAGCTGCGCGCCACGTGATTGGCCTGCCGCACCCATCGGGCCGCGCTGCAATGCGGATGCTGGAAGAAGAGGGTTTTGCTTGGGAAAATTATGTCGACATTTTCGATGGCGGCCCAACCATGACCGCACGCACCGACCAAATCCGGAGCATCCGCGAGGCCAAGGACTCGGCCATTGTTGAAATAAGCGATACGCTGGGCGAACATATTGGCGGCGACAAAATGCTGGTGTCATCGGGCCGGATGGAAGGTTTCAAAACCGCTTATGGCTGGGTGGATTCGCGAGACGGCGGCGTCGCGCTTGATGCCGGTTGTGCAACAGCTCTCGGCGTGGCAGCTGGCGATACCGTCACGCACATCGCGCGTTGGTGAACCGTGGCGCTGGTAGAAATCAATTTTGATGGCATCATTGGCCCAAGCCACAATTACGCAGGGCTGAGTCTGGGCAACATCGCATCGTCGACCAATGCAGGTGCTGCCTCACAACCGCGCGCAGCGGCGTTACAGGGCATCGAGAAAATGCGCGCCAATCTAAGACTTGGCTTGGCGCAGGGCTTCTTCATGCCGCTTGACCGCCCCAACCGGAAATGGCTGGCTGGCCTAGCAACCGACGTAGCCAGCGCCGAACCGCATATTCGCGCCGCTGCCTTTTCTGCGTCAGCGATGTGGGCAGCGAATGCAGCAACTGTGTCGCCTGCTCCTGATACGGCGGATGGTCGGTGCCATCTGTCAGCCGCCAATCTGCTCACCATGGCGCATAGAAGTCACGAATGGCACGGCACTTTGGCGCAGCTCAAAATCGCCTTTGCCGACGAGCAGTATTTCGCGGTCCACCCCCCAGTACCCCCGCCTTACGGCGACGAAGGCGCCGCCAATTTCATGCGGCTATGCCCTTCCCATGGCGAGCCCGGCATCGAGATTTTCGTTTATGGGAAGGCAGGCGGCCCTTTCCCTGCGCGGCAGCATGTCGAATCATCCAAAGCTATTGCCCGCGCGCACCGTTTGGATCCCGCCAAGACCCTGTTCGTCCAACAATCCGAAATCGCGATAGCGGCGGGCGCGTTTCATAATGATGTGGTGGCGGTTGCCAATGAACGGGTGCTGTTCACC
>JANLRW010000075.1:0-8253 GCA_031361925.1 Sphingomonadales bacterium | reverse complement strand
CTTGACGGTGATGCCGACCGGTTGATTGTCGTCGACGAGCAGGGCCGCGTTGTTGACGGTGACCAGCTCATGGCTTTGCTCGGCACCGCGATGAGCCGTGCGGGCAAGCTGACAGGTGATGGCATTGTTGCAACTGTAATGTCAAACTTAGGACTGGAGCGATACCTTGAAAGCCAGCATCTAAAGCTGGTGCGCGCCAAAGTTGGCGACCGCTATGTGCTTGAAGAAATGCGCAGTCACGGCATAAATGTCGGGGGCGAGCAATCGGGGCATATGATCCTGCTAGACCATGCGACCACCGGTGACGGCACGATTGCCGCGTTGCAAGTTCTCGCGCAGCTGGTGGAAACTGGCAAACCAGCGAGTGAGGTTCTGCACCTGTTTGACCCCGTGCCACAGCTTTTGAAGAATGTGCGGTTTTCGGGCGGTAAGCCGTTGGACGATGCCAATGTTCAAGCAGTGATTGCCGACGCCGAAAAGGAGTTGGCGGGCAACGGGCGTCTGGTTATCCGGCCATCGGGAACCGAACCCGTCATTCGAGTGATGGCGGAAGGGGACGATGCAGGCAAAGTCGAACGTCTCGTCGATGCAATTTGTGATGCGGTGAGGGCCGCTGCAGCCTGATGGATGAAGTCAAGCCAGCGCGCATATTGATCATCGCTGGTTCGGACAGTGGCGGCGGCGCTGGCATTCAGGCCGACATTAAGACGGTAACGATGCTGGGCGGCTATGCAATGACGGCAGTCACCGCGATCACTGCTCAGAATACGCTCGGTGTGCATGCGGTTCATATGGTGCCGACCGAGATAGTTATCGCTCAGATCGACGCCGTGATCGGCGACATTGGTGTCGATGCAGTCAAGATTGGGATGATCGGTAGTGCCGAAACGGCAAATGCAGTGGCAGCTCGGCTGGAGAGCTTGGATGTGCCCATCGTTTTTGACCCGGTGATGGTGGCAACTAGCGGCTCGGTTTTGGCCAATGCGGATACGATCGCAGCGTTCGAGCGCTTGATGAACCTCGCGTCGCTAGTGACCCCGAACTTGCCCGAATTGGAAGTGCTGGGCGGCCGCGACGCCGTGCTAGCGCGAGGTTGCCATGTGCTGGTTAAGGACGGGCATGGCTCAGGACGCTATGTTGAGGACGAACTCTGGTCATCTTCCGGACTGGTGGCAAATTCGCAAGGCAAACGCATTGATACCGACGATACGCACGGCACGGGCTGCACCCTCGCTAGTGCTATCGCCTGCCGTTTGGGGCAGGGTTATGGCATCAAGGATGCGTTCCGAGATGGCATCCAGTTTGTAAGGCTAGCGATATTGGAAGCGCCAAGGCTTGGGGAGGGGCATGGCCCAATCGGACATCACGCTGTGCGTGATTTCTGGGACGAGGACGAACTGCCGCCCGGGCCTGCACTCAATCAGGTTACGGTCGGCGCGAACGACTATGCAGCGTCAATAGCATTTTATCGAACGCTTGGATTGCGGCAGATAGTGGATAGTCCCGACAACGGCTACGCACGGTTTGAGGCAGCCAATGGATCAACTTTTTCAGTCCATGCCAGCGCCGAAAAGGCAGGCGGCCATATTGTGTATTTCGAAAGCCCTCGGCTCGACGCTTGGGTGAGCGATCTACGCGCACAAGGATTGAGTTTTGACCAACTGCCGACGGATGAAGACTGGCTATGGCGCGAAGCGCGGTTGCGGGATCCGCATGGAAACATCGTTTGCCTTTATCACGCTGGCGACAACCGCCGCTATCCTCCTTGGCGGATTTAGGAGCAATGTTCGCAACCTATTTTGAATGGCAGGTCGAAGCTGGACGCGAGGATGCGTTCAAACAGCTCTGGTCTGAGGGGACCGAAGCGCTGCGTCTGGAGGGCTCGTGGGGTTCGGCATTGTTTCAAAGTGAACAGCGCCGGTTTCACGCCTTTGCCCGATGGCCCGATAAGGCAACGCGTGATGCGGCTTTTGCGCGCAACATCAGACCTGATATTTTCGATCCGTTCCGGCAATGTATTGAACAGTCTATACATTGGATCGAGATGGACTTGGTCGAAGATCAGTGGGTCGCAATCCCGAAATGATCATCGGCGTTGATGAAGCGGGTCGGGGGCCGCTGGCGGGGCCGGTAGTGGCGGGTGCCGTGATACTGTGTGACGGCGGGATTGAAGGGTTGGATGATAGCAAAAAGCTCTCTGCCAAGCGCCGCGCGCTGCTCGAGGCGGAAATTCACGCACGGTGCCGCTGGGCGGTGGGGATCTGCACAGTGGAAGAGATCGACCGGTTCAACATCCTGCAAGCGACGATGCTCGCTATGACCCGCGCGGTGGAGGCGTTGGGCGTTGAACCCGAGCTTGTAATGGTGGACGGAAACCGACTGCCGCGCTGGCGTCACATGGCCAAAGCTGTCATCGGCGGTGATGCCATCCATCCTTGTATCTCCGCCGCTAGTATCATCGCCAAGGAACACCGCGACCGGATTATGGTCGCCGCCGATGCCGATTATCCCGGCTATGGCTGGGCATCAAATAAGGGCTATGGTGCTGCGGTACACATGGACGCTTTGCGGCGTTTGGGTCCGACGCCGCTGCACCGCAAAAGCTTCGCGCCTGTTGCGCAGATGATATCGGCGTAACTGAAAGTAAATTTTAGCCAGTGAGTCCAATGGGCAACACTACTACCGGTTGAGTCTCTCCAGAATCGTTAGACTCTATATCTTGTGCCGGACTCGTTTCGTTCCGCCCATATGATGCGACGTTAACCATATCTTTCCTGCTTTCGTGCAGGTTAACGGCCTTGACGTTAACCATGATCGGACTCATCGCGGGGTCTTGTGGGGTTCGGGAGCGGGCAATATGGGCGTATTGGAAAAGATCAAACCGGCGACTGCCAAGCCGCTTCCGGTGCCCGTTGATTTGCCGCTGAATCAGATATTGCGGATGGACTGTGTCGAAGCGATGCGTTCGCTGCCCGATGCGTGTATCGACATGGTGTTTGCCGACCCACCGTACAACCTACAACTTGGCGGCGATTTGCTGCGGCCTGACAATAGCAAGGTCGATGCCGTCAACGATGACTGGGACAAATTCGACAGTTTCGCGATTTACGACAAATTCACGCGCGAATGGCTGGCAGAGGCGCGGCGGATATTGAAACCGAATGGGTCGCTGTGGGTCATCGGCAGCTATCACAACATCTTTCGCGTTGGCACTGCGGTGCAGGACGCAGGCTACTGGATCCTGAACGATATTGTCTGGCGCAAATCGAACCCGATGCCCAATTTCAAGGGCACGCGCTTTACCAATGCCCATGAAACGCTGATCTGGGCATCCAAGAGCGAGAAGTCGAAATATACCTTCAACTACCGCGCGATGAAGACATTGAATGACGAATTGCAAATGCGCTCGGACTGGCTGATCCCGATTTGTGGGGGGCAGGAGCGTTTGAAGCGCAATGGCACCAAGGCACATCCGACACAGAAGCCCGAGGCGCTGCTTTACCGGATATTGCTGGCTTGCACTAAGCCGGGCGACGTCGTGCTCGATCCATTTTTCGGGACGGGAACGACTGGCGCCGTCGCAAGACGTCTGGGTCGTCACTGGATCGGTTGTGAGCGCGAGGCGGTGTATTGCGAAGTTGCCGAGGAACGTATCGCCGCCGCATTGCCGCTTGATGAAAGCGCCCTAAAGACGATGCAATCACCCAAGTCTGCGCCCAAGGTGGCGTTCGGGCAGCTGGTGGAGGCGGGGTATCTTACGCCGGGCGCGAAACTCTACGACCGTAAACGCCAGTTCGAGGCTGAGGTTCGCGCTGACGGGTCGTTGCTATGCGGTGTGCATAATGGCTCGATCCACAAGGTTGGCGCGGGCGTACAGAACGCGCCGAGTTGCAATGGTTGGACCTACTGGCACTATGTCGCGTCCGACGGCGCGATGAAACCAATCGACGACCTGCGCCAGACATATTTGCTCGCTACAGAACCCTGATGGATCTCTATCTCAGGCCAACCGGCTTTATCGAAAGCCCGCAGCAACATGCGGGTGCCAGCGTGCGTCTGGCTGGCGGGATGCTATGGTTCACGCAGATTGAGGTGATTGACAAGACAGCTGCCGCAACCAAGCGCAACTTGGTCGATATGCGCGGGTGGGGGGCGTTTGTTGCGGCTTTGCCAGCCGACAAGCAGGCGCGTTGCCAATTGCTTTATGGCCGAATGACCAGCCCGCGTGCCGCTTTGCAAATGGGCCAGCGGACGATCCGGCTCGACCAGCCGCAGGTCATGGGCATCATCAACATGACCCCCGACAGCTTTTCGGACGGGGGCAAGAATGCCGACGTTGAAGCGGCAGCATCGGCCGCGATTGCGATGTCTAGTGCGGGTGCAGCGATTATCGACGTCGGCGGCGAAAGCACAAGGCCTGGTGCGCAACTGGTGTGGGAAGGTGACGAGATAAAGCGGGTGCAACCTCTGATCCAGCGATTGGCTTCGGCGGGAACGGCTGTCTCGATCGACACACGCAAGGCCGCTGTCATGGAAGCGGCAGTTGCGGCTGGGGCCGGGATTATCAACGATATATCGGCGTTACTGTTCGACGATCGTGCTGTTGCCGTTGCCATAGCCGCCGGCGTTCCGGTGGTCCTAATGCACGCGCCGAGCCAGTCAAGCGACCCGCATAAGGGCGGCGATTATGGCGATGTGGTAACCGATGTGTTCGATTGGCTCGAAGCGCGTGTGGATGCAATCGAAGCGGCTGGGATACCGCGCGATAGTATCCTCGTCGATCCGGGTATCGGCTTTGGCAAGTCGCTCGCCGACAATCTGGCCATCGTAAACAATTTGAGCGTTTATCACAGCCTTGGTTGCGCGATCCTGTTCGGGGCCAGCCGCAAGCGGATGATCGGTGCGCTGTCGAACGAAGCACCAGTGGAGGCACGGCTCGGCGGTTCGGTGTTTTTAACGATGAAAGCCGTCGAACAGGGCGTGCATATCGTCCGCGTCCACGACGTGCCGGAGACCGTGCAAGCGGTGCAGGTTTGGCGCGGATTGCGTGATGCGGCGTTGACTGCTCGCGCCTGACGCACGGGCCGTCGCAGAACTGAATCAGCCCGCCTTATTTGCCTGTATTCCAACGGCATATTCATTTTCCGCTCATCTAGAAAATCCACAACGCCGCTGGTCATCGCGGCGTCATGCTCGCCTTTTTACAGGGGGAGGGTGGGGATGCTTGCTGTGACTGGCTCGATAGATAGTCGCAACAAAAGGACATGATGATGAGAAAATTACCCCTGTTACTCGCCACTTCGGTGGCGTTGGCGCTGCCATCCGTTGCTCTAGCGCAAACCTATGTGGGCGTCTCCGTTGGCGGAACACTGCCACAGGATTCAAAAAACAAGGGCGAGTTCACTGCAGATGTTCCGGCTACTGCGGCTTTCCCGGCGATTCCAACTGGAACGGAACTTGGTTGGACGACTGAATTTGACAAAGGCTATAATATATCTGGCCAGATAGGTCACCGTTTCAGTGGTGGGTTTCGGGTCGAAGGCGAGTTCAATTATAACCGTAGCGGCATCGACACGCACCGTAATCTGACTGTTGGTGGTACAAATATCGACGCAACCGACAGCGCTGTTTTGACGCGCGGCGTCGCTGCTACGACCAACCCGACCGTTGGCACGGTGATCGACAGCGGCATCGGGAGTCAAAAGAGTTACGGCGCATTTGCCAACGCTTATTATGACTTTAACAGCGGCGGCAGCTTCCAACCCTATTTGGGCGGGGGCATTGGGGCACAGCGGGTTAAGTTTGATTATCGCCCGTCCAATATCGATGTCGGGCAGGGCAGTAACACCAATTTGGCGTGGCAGTTAATGGCCGGTGCTACGTATAAAATTAGCCCGAGCGTCGAAGTTTTTGGCCAGTACAACTACCGTGACGCTGGCAAAACCAAATTGAACCTCGATCTGCTGCCAGCCGACTTGAATGCGAAGTCAAAGCAGTCGATCTTTTCGCTCGGCCTCCGCATCCCGCTGGGCGGAGGCGAATAATAACATAGGCATAATCGCTGCATTGCGGCGATGGGAACAATCGTGAATGCTGCGCGCTCTTGCTAATGGGAGCGCGCAGCATGATCGCCAAATATATTGTGGGGTATATCGTAACCGGAATCGCGTTTGCGGCCATCGACAGCGTGTGGCTGCGGACCATGTATACCCGGTTATATCAGCCTGAAATCGGCGAGATGATGATGAAAGGTGGCTTTCGCCTAGGGCCGGCGGTGATATTTTATCTGCTTTATATTCTGGGCATGATGATATTCGCTGTTGGTCCCGCATTGCAGTCGGGCAGATGGCAGACTGCGTTGCTCTGGGGTGCGTTACTCGGGTTCTTTTGTTATATGACTTACGATTTGACCAACCACGCGACGCTTAAAGTGTGGAGTGCGAAGGTTACCGTGCTCGATATCATTTGGGGCACGTTTTTGACCGGCTCAGCTTCGGCAGTCGGTTACTGGGTGACTACTGCGATCATGGGCAAAAATTAAGCGACGTCGCTGATGCCTAAATCCGCCAGTTTGCGATACAACGTCGAACGACCGATGCCCAAACGCCGGGCGACTTCAGTCATGCGGCCACGGTAATGCCCTATGGCCAGACGGATGACGTCGGCTTCGATTTCTTCAAGCGGTCGCATATTCCCGTCTTCTTCGTAGAGCGTAACGCCGATGCCGTCATTGCTGCCAGCGCCGAGCGATCCGCCGTTAAGCGGCACGCCGACCGAGGCGGCAATTTGCGGGAATTCGTCAGGGGTCAGCGCGTCGCGGTCGCACAAGACTGCGGCGCGGAACAGCGCGCTCTGCAACTGGCGGACATTGCCCGGCCAAACATAGCCGCGCAACATGGTCAGCGCTTCGTCGGTGATGCCTAGGCTGCGAAGGCCTGGCTGGTTTGCCATGCGTCCGAGGAAATGCCTTGCGAGTGCTGGAATATCGCTTGTGCGTTCGCGCAAAGGCGGGATGGTGAGCTGGACCACGTTCAGCCGGTAATAGAGGTCTTCGCGGAAATCGCCGCTGGCGAGTTTTTCGACCAGCTTGGAGTTACACGCGGACAGCAGGCGAACGTCAATTCGGTAGCTATGTGCTGCGCCCAAGGGCTGGATTTCGTTCTGTGTGAGCAGCCGCACCATGCGAACCTGCGTTTCGGGCGGGAGATGGTCGACCTCGTCGAGAAAGACCGTTCCGCCTTCGGCCTGCTGCAAAATACCGACGCGGCGGTCAAAGGCACCGGCAAAGGCGTCCTTCTCATGCCCGAACAATACCGAATCGAGCAGGTTAGGAGCAATTGCGCCGCAGTTTACCTTTAAGAACGGCTGTTTGCTGCGCGGTGACGCGGCGTGAATCGCGTCGGCGACGACTTCTTTGCCGACACCCGGTTCGCCCTCGATAAACACCGGCGCTCTGCTGCGTGCGGCTTTGGCGGCAATCGCAAGCGCGTTGCGGAATGCAGGGGCCGAACCGATAATTTCCTCAAACGCCAGCGTCTGCGTGATCTTCTCGGTCATCGGGTGGAGTTCGCCGAAATCCTTGCTCTTGTCGGCGGCCATCGTGAGTGCTGCGATCAGCCGTTCGGCGGCAACAGGCTTGATAATATAATCCGACGCGCCAGCGCGCATCGCCTCGATGGCGCTCTCGTTCGAACCGATTGCGGTCATCAGCAATATCGGTAGCGCTGGACGCCGCGCCTTCAATTCCACGATAAGCGTCGCCGAATCCGACCCCGGCACCCATTGGTCGAGCAGTATTGCGTCGAGCATCATGCCGTCCTGCGTGCCGAGCATCGCTATGGCGGTTTCGGCATCGCGCGCGAAAACCGTCCGCCAACCGGCGCGTGACGCGATAGCCGACACCAACCGGCACTGGGCCGGCTCGTCATCGACAAGCATCAACAATCGGGTTTCGCGTTCTTCCATTCAATATCCATCGGATCAACGTTGAAAAATTGTGGTAACGCAAAGGGGTAAAGAGCCGATTAAGTCTGGATAAATTTTTCTTTGGCGCTTCAGCTTGAGCAATAGAAATTCACCGGTTAAGGGATTAACGAGGTTATATTGCAAATGGAGGCCAAATTGAGCGAACAACAGGATATCAGCGCGGCAAAACAAACCTATGCAGGCTTCATGTCGATGCTGAAATGGGGAACAGTTGCGGTTGTAATTTCGACCGCACTTATCGTTTTGATCATCGCTTCGCGCGCGTGA
>JANLRW010000071.1:0-3576 GCA_031361925.1 Sphingomonadales bacterium | reverse complement strand
CGAGCTGCTTTGCCGGGAAGCGTTTGTCGTCGATATCCTCGGACTGGATAAGCTGTTTCAGCAAGCGGTTCTGGTCATCCATGTCGATGATCGTGAAATTGCTTTGCAGGCCTATTACTTCGGCATGGCGGCGGAGCATTTTTGCGCCAATCGAGTGGAAGGTGCCGAGCCAAGGCATCCCTTCAACCGCGTCCCCTACCATAGCGCCAATACGTTCGCGCATCTCGCGCGCGGCCTTGTTAGTGAAGGTGACGGCCAAGATTTCAGACGGCCAGGCGAGCCGCGAATACAGGATTTGCGCCATCCGCGCCGTCAGCGCGGCGGTCTTGCCTGTGCCAGCGCCTGCGAGCAGCAGCACCGGGCCTTCAGTCGTCAGCACTGCTTCGCGTTGCGGCTGGTTTAAACCCCGCAACCAAGGAGGCTCGTTTTCGGTGACGATTTCGGACATCGGTGAACAGTTAGGGAACGATTGCACGCAGGGCAAGGCCTGCCCGTCGCAAAATGCGCGGCGACCGGAACCACTCTGTTATCGGATGGTTATTCGAGGGCAGCAGGGCTCAGGAGAAAGAAAATGCAGAAGATGTCGCTCAAAGCGCTCGGGTGCGCAGCGCTGATCGCGGTTAGCCCAATTGCCTTAATGGCACAGGAAACGCCGCCACCGCCGCCTGGAGAACCGATGCCGCCCGCCGAACCGATGCCCCCTGAAGCACCGCCGCCGGGTGATCCGATGCCAGCACCTCAGCCAATGCCGGAACCGCCATCGCCGCCCAGTGTTGACGCTCCAACGGCGATTATGCCGGTGGCCGCTACCAAGGAATACCCGCTATGCAGCAAAACCGTGCAGGATAGCTGTCGCAACCCCGGTGAAGCGCCAAAAGCTATGCGGAAGAAACGGCGCTAGATTTCGGCAATAGCCGTCCGTCAATCGTAAGCAGGCCTAGCGCAATAAGTGCTGCGCCTGCCAGTTCCTTTGGCTGGACTGTCTCGCCGAGCGCGGCCACGCCCAAGAAGATCGCTACGACGGGCATAATGAACGCGACTAGCATCGCGTTCGATGCGCCCGCGCTGTCGATCAGGCGGAAGTAGAAGAAATAGGCGACTGCGGTGGACGGAATGGCGAGGCTGATCGCTCCTGCCCATGCGTCCCATCCAGCAGCAGGCAGCGTCCAAGGGTGATCGGCAATCAGCACGACCGGCAGCATGATGATTGCTGCGGTGATGACCTGCCCAGTCGCGACCACCAGCGGGGTCATCGTCGATCGTGATAAAGTTCGGCCGTAAACCGCGGCGAGCGCATACAGCAGCGTAGCCGCCAAACACGCAATCTGCGCCAGCACGCTGCCGGTTATCCCGCCAAGCGCTTCGGTGCCGACCATCACTATGATTCCCGCAATGCCGAACAAGACACCGATAACACGGGCAGGGGTTGCCTTTTCATCGCGGGTCAGGAAATGCGCGGTTACTACGCCCCATAGCGGAGTCGTGGCGTTTAGGACCGAAGCAAGGCCGCTTTCGATCTGCGTCTGGCCCCAGAAAAACAGGATGAACGGAAAAGCAGCATTGATCGCGCCCAAAATGAACAATTGCTGCCAGCTTTTGCTATCGGTTGGAAGCTTTTCCCTTATAATCCAGAGCGTTGCCAGCATCAGCGGCACCGCCAGCGCCATCCGCAAAAACACCAACGTAATCGGTGGGAAACCGCGCAGGCCCAATTCGATAAAGTAAAATGCGCCGCCCCACAGCAGGGACAAAAGTATGATGATGCCCCAATCAGCGGAGGACATTCTGGATGGGATGGTCATCATTCCGACTAACCAGTGTCGTATCGCCGAACAAGGGGATATCTTTGCAGGTTTGCAATGCTAGACCTGCCAAAAAGCTCAGGGAAGGACGATGATGCGACAGATCATGCAAAAGGCGATTTTGGTCTGTGCGCTCTCGCTAATGTCCAGTCAGGGCAATGCCACAAATTCGCTCGGAACCCGGCTCGATGAAAATGTGAAGGCGGGCATGGCACGAACCCAGACGCAGGGTATTGCCATCGCTGTGATTGAAAATGGCAAGGTCAAGATCGTCAAATCGTGGGGAAAGCGCAACGTCAAAGCCGAACCGCTGGCGACCGACACGGTCATGTATGGCGCATCGCTTACAAAAGCAGTGTTTGCTTACACGGTGATGCAGCTGGTCGAAGAGGGCAAGCTTGATCTTGACATGTCGATTGTCAGATATTTGCCCAGGCCATTGCCGGAATATACCGACGAAGAAGAGAAATACGCAGGGTGGCACAATTTGGCGGGCGACGAACGCTGGCGCAAATTGACGCCGCGCATTTTGTTGACGCACAGTTCGGGCTTCTCCAATTTCGGCTTTCTCGAGCCTGATGGAAAGCTCAGGTTCCATTTCGACCCCGGCGCTCGTTACGCTTATTCGGGTGATGGAATGATCCTCCTGCAATTTGTCATTGAACGCGGCTTAGGGCTTGATCTGGGCAAAGAAATGCAGCGGCGGGTGTTTGATCGTTTTGGCATGAAAAACACCAGCATGATCTGGCGACCCGACTTTGCGGCTAGTTTAGCCGATGGTTGGAAAGCCGATGGCAGCATCGAGCCGCATGACGAACGAAGCAAAACCCGTGCAGCGGGGTCGATGGATACGACCATTGCTGATTTCGCTAAATTTGCAGCGGCCTATGTCAACGGTAACGGCGTTTCCAAAAGGTCGCGACGCGAACTGACCGCGGCTCAATTGCCGATTACTACGGCATCGCAGTTTCCATCGCTACAGCCCGAATTAACGCCTGATGCACAACTGAAGAATTTGGCAGCTGGTCTTGGTGTCGTCACGTTCAGCGGGCCAAAAGGACGCGGCTTTTTCAAGGGCGGGCATAATGACTCGACGGGCAACATGTGGGTTTGCGTAGAACGGCGCAAACGCTGTGTCGTTATCCTGTCCAATGACGTTCGTGCCGAGCCGATGTTTCCGGCAATTGTTAAGTTAGTGCTGGGTGAAACAGGTATGCCGTGGGCGTGGGAATATGGCGTGCAAGATTGGGCAAAGCATTAGCGGCGGGGCCTAACCCTGTTCCGGCCTGAGCAATGTGAGCCGCGCCTTGCCCACATTGCGGACATTGTCGATGACAAAGCCTTTGACGTCGATATCTTCCTTGTTGCTGGTCTCGATGCTGATCCACGCCGAAGGCGCGAACCAGCCAAGGCGGCCAAGCTTGTCGAGTGCAACCGAGCCTGCACCGCTGGCGTAAGGCGGGTCCATGAGGATGACATCAAATGGTTTGATCGCGCTGCCGAGGGACAAGACGGATGAACGGCGAATGTCAGATTGCGCCTTTGCGCCGAGCTTATCGATGTTGGTTTCGAGCGCCTTTAATGCGGCAGCATCGTGCTCGACGAAGGTGCAGGTGGCAGCGCCGCGCGACAGCGCCTCCAGACCTAGCGCACCAGAGCCAGCAAACAGGTCGAGCACGGCGAGGTCTTCAAACGAACCCAAGCGGCTGGCGAGCATCGAAAACAAGGTTTCGCGCGTGCGGTCGGCGGTGGGGCGGGTGGTGTCGCCCTTGGG
>JANLRW010000055.1:0-1752 GCA_031361925.1 Sphingomonadales bacterium | reverse complement strand
TCGCGGGTGCAAAATACGGGCTAAGGTATCCGGATAGCGCCCAGAATGCGGCAATGGCAGCCATGCCAATATTGAAAATCGTCTTTCCGGATGGATTCCAGCCCGAACTCCTACGGCGCGAGTTTGTCCGGCGGCGTAGTTTTTCTTGTTTCTGACGTTCGCGAAAATGCCGACGGCCATAATCTGCCGATAGGTCGGCCGCGCGTTTGTCTAGTGTGGCGATAGGTTCGTTTGCGCGCGCTTCAGCCCGTGCCGCAGCGTCTTTGATCGCTTGGAACGTATCAAACCTGGTGATCTTTCCCATGCGCAGAGTGTCGCACGGCGATGGTCAACAATCTCCTAAAGCCAAGTCGATTTTGGCGGGGCTTCTGTCCATTCCGGAGGGGTTACAGAATGACTGACAGCTCAACGGTATCGCCCACGACCAACCCCTCGGCCTTGCGCACGGCGGCCTTGACCGGCAGCAGCCAACCACCGCTGCCCTTCTCGGGAAAGATCGAGGTTTCCCATATCGTTTCGCCAATCCGTGCCGAAACTTTCATCGCGCCCCAACCGCGTTTCCGCCCGAACTCCAGCCGCCGCATCAGCGCGAGCGCGTGGATGGCATCCGCCGCCTCGCCCTCGATGGTCAGGAAATGCCAGCTGGCGGGGGCCTTGTCGGTGGTCCAGAGCCAAAGCTTTGCGGTTACGGTGTAGGTTTCGGTCAATCTAATTCCTGCCCGAACCGGGGAGGATCGTCACTTAGCCTTCCGCCGCACCGGCACCGGAATATTGCAGATATCCGCGCCGCCCGCTGGCCGGATGAAAAATGCATCACGCCGGTTAGCGCGCGCGTCGGCATAGGCGGCAAAGCTGGTGCTTTCGGTCGAGAGATATTCGAACGCGGGCACGTCTTTCGCGCCATTGCCAATCCGCACCGAAGCGATCGGCGTGCGCTCCGCCTCGCTCTCATAAAAGCCCAACGCGCCGGTGCCGCGTGGCAGGCTGGAAAGATGCTCGATCCCCTCGATCACACGCCCGACCAGCGCGATATTACGGTCGAGATGCCGCGGTGCATGGCCGATGACGGTGTAGAGCTCAGCGCCAGTGCCGGTATCGGGCGACAGATTACGACCCACGCCGACCATGCCGTAGCAATGGGTTGGATATAGCGCCTCACTCTTTCCGCTTTCGATCAGATAGCTGACAGGCCATCCCGCAGAAAAAGCGGATTGACCGTAAGCATCCTTGCGAGATTGCCCCGTTAATGGCGGTAGGGTATAGGTATATGAACCTTGGCCATCCGGATGATTAACTACCATTCGTTGGATGGGCGTAATATATCCACTCTCCGGCACCACAGCCAAACCCTCAGGCAAGGCCTTTTTCTCGGTCGCATCGCCCCATTGCACGACATAATTGTCCTGCACGCGGTTGACGCTGGTGCCGTCCCAGAATTTCGCCGCCGCCAGCTTGCGGATATTAGCGACCCAGCCTTGGCTGAACGGCGCGGGCAT
Source organism: Sphingomonadales bacterium (assembly GCA_031361925.1). Lineage (GTDB taxonomy): Bacteria > Pseudomonadota > Alphaproteobacteria > Sphingomonadales > Sphingomonadaceae > Sphingorhabdus_B. Next base: position 256 of record JANLRW010000055.1, on the reverse strand, counting down.
CAGTTGTATGATCACGCGGCGCGGCTTACCTTTGCTGTCGGCGGCAAGGTCCATCACCAGCAGGTCCGAAGGCGCAATCGCCACCCACTCATCGGCCTTCGCCGCCGCGACGATTTCGCCGGGTGCGGGAAACACTTTCTTCTCCTCTTGGGCGGAAAGCGGGAACGCGGCGAGTGAGGCGGCGCAGACGAGCATGGCAAAGTTTTTCATAAGCGTAGGTATTGCAAATCCCTTGCCCTTGCGAAAGCGCAAACGA
>JANLRW010000034.1:0-2971 GCA_031361925.1 Sphingomonadales bacterium | reverse complement strand
CGGTATGCAATATGGTCAAAACCGGTATCGGGCAGACCTGCACAATCACCGACGGCAGAAACGGTGGCTTCGCCTGCTGGAATATAACCACCGCGTGCCGCGTTTAATGCGCGCGGGCCATGCATGGCATCGACAAGTTCGATGGAAGGGATGAGACCGATGGCGACGCAAATTGTATCGCAGGTGATTGTTTCGCCAGAGGACAAGGTCGCGTTTTCGACGCCGTCGATCCCGCCCTTGGCTTCGGCAATCGTCGATCCGCTATGAATCACAATTCCAGCCGCTTCAACCTCGGCAATCAGATTGGCGCTACCTTGCGGTGCATTTCGCACCTCAATCAGTCCTGCGACTTCGACACCGCGTCGATGCGCCAATAGCGCCGTTTCCAGCGCCAGATCGGTCGACCCCAGCACCAGCACACGGCGTCCGGCAAAGGCGTCATAGCGGGTCAGCAACATCTGCAACGCGGCGGCTCCCATCACGCCCGGTTGGTTCCAGCCCGGAAATGCCATCGCCAAATCGCGCGCGCCGGTGGCCAGCACGATCCGGCCAAAACCGACCAGCCAGGAACGCTCGGCATCGGCCAGCCCGACAACCTGCTCGGGCAGGGTCGCTACGCCGGGGCCATTACGATAGACGCCCCATGCCGTCGTGCCGAGTAGCAGCTCGGCGCCCGCTTCCATCGCGGTTTCGAGTTCGGGCATGGACATGAAAATCGCTTCGAGCATGCGCTCGCTATTCTGCGTTGCCGCCGTCATCCGTCCGCCGAAATAGAGCGGCACATCGTTACCCATCAATGCGCCTGAGACCGGATTTTCATCGACCAGAAGCACCGAAGAGCCTGACTTGGCCGCGTCGATGGCAGCGGCAATCCCGCTCGGACCAGCGCCGATGACGACAACGTCATAATGCGCTTCGGCGGCGCTGCGCGTTCCGTTTACAGCGCAGACATCGGTTCTGGTAAAATTGAGCTCCATTATACGGCCTCTAATGCTTGGGCGAGATCAGCAATGAGATCATCGACATGTTCTAATCCGACGGACAGCCGGATCGTGCCATCGGTGATTCCGCCCGCCGCGCGTTGTGCGGGCGCCACGGCATAATGTGTGGTGCTGGCCGAATGACAGATTAGGGTTTCAGATCCGCCGAGGCTAACTGCGAGTTTCAGTAACCGCAACCGGTCGAGCATGCGAAATGCCTCGGTCTCGCCGCCGAGCAAGTGGAACGAGAAGGTCGATCCGGCCGCTTTGCACTGCCGGTCGTAAACGTCTCGCGCTATGCTGCCGGCTTCGAGAAATCCGAGATAGGTAACGCCCGCGACCTTTGGATGATCGCGCAAGAATTCGGCTACACCACGGGCATTTTCCATGGCGCGCTCGGTTCGCACGGCAACCGACTCGAGCGAACGCAGGACCAGCCACGACGTATAGGGATCAAGATGATTGCCCCATGTCGTCCGTTGCATTCGCAGATGCTCAATCAATTCCTTCCGCCCGGTAATCCCGCCAGCCAGCAAATCGCTATGCCCGCCGCAATATTTGGTCAGCGATGTCATGCACAGGTCGACGCCGTGTTCAATTGGCCGCTGCGCAAAGGGACCGAGCAGGGTATTGTCAACCACAACGAGCGGACGGTGCCCCTGCTTTGCCCCAATCTCGTCGGCAATCCGCACCATCAGGTCGAGATCGACAATGGCCGCAGTCGGATTGGCTGGTGTCTCGGCGATGATAAGTTTAAGCGGCCCCAGTGATATCGCGCGTTCGGCAGCGGCGCGAACATCCGCCTCGTCGGTGCCGTCCACGTAAGCCGCTGCATGCGATCCGAATTGCGGCATGATGCTGTTATACAGCATATCGACGCCGCCATAAATCGGGCGGCCATGCAACACGCTGTCGCCGGGGCGGACATGGGCAAGCGCGATGCTCGAATGTGCGGCCATGCCGCTGCTGTAAGCGACCGCTTCTTCTGCGCCGTCGATAGCGGCAAGGCGCTTTTCGAGGAAATCGAGACCCGGATGACCAAGCCGGGAATAGATATGGTTGCTCTCGCCAACCAATGGCCCGGAATTGTCAAAATAGGCCTGATGCACATGTTTTGCATGTTGCGCCGACGGGTAGACAAAGGTTGAAGTCATGAAGATCGGCGGCTTCACCGACCCCATCCCTATGAGCGGGTCATATCCGTGCGCGACCGCAAGCGTTTCGGGGCGCATCCCCTTCCTGTCATCCATTGCCATGGCCGGCAATATAGGCACGTGCCTTATCGCAATACCAGTCGGTAAAGCGCTGCGCGAGCATCTCGGCCTCTTGCGAATAGGGGCCGGGCGTGTAGCCGATGCTGTTCACGCCAATCTGGTTGTTCTCCGCAAGCGCCTTGTCCTCCAGATTGGTCATGCTCCACAGCGCGATCAGCTTATCGACGTCGTAATCGACACCCTCAACCGCGTCTTTATGGACATACCACTTTCCAGTGACATGGGTTTCATTGGGGCCGACTGGCATCGCACTGAACATGAATGCATGGTCGGCGGTGCAATGGACAAAGCAATGCGGATCAACCGCCCAGCGCATCGACCCGATGTCGCCATTATTGGCTTCGCACATCAGCTTTTTCGACAGATGTTTGCCATCGCCCGAAATCGACACGCAGCCTTCATTGAGCGCAAAGCGGGCAACCTGCCACCAATGGCCTTCGACGGGCGTTTGCGGAAGGCCTTGCGCGGTCATCGCGTCCTCGAACGCCATGACGCGCGCATCATGGCCGCTATCGAAATGCTTCGACATGCCGACTGGAAATGTTTTCGCGAGTTCAGGATGGCCCGTCCCGCAATGATAGCACTCGCGGGCATTTTCCATCACCAGCTTCCAATTGGCGTTTTCGACCAGCACGCTTTCATAAGCCAGCTTGGCATCCTTAAGGCGGTGCGGCGCGGCATAGGCCGCAAGCTTGTCCCGAAAATCATCAATCGGCG
>JANLRW010000013.1:0-5271 GCA_031361925.1 Sphingomonadales bacterium | reverse complement strand
TCCGCAGCAAAACCGATATTGTCGCAATGTACGGCCTGACCGAAGCCTTCCGTTCGACCTATCTCGACCCCACCCTGATCGACGCCAACCCGACCAGCATGGGCAGGGGCATTCCTTTTGCTGAAATCATGGTCGTCGCCCCCGACGGCAGCGAAGCCGCGACCGACGAACCCGGCGAGCTGGTCCACGCCGGACCACTGGTAGCGCAAGGTTATTGGCAAGACGAAGCCCGCACCGCCGAACGCTTCAAACCCGCGCCAGCGTTCTCGCAACATAAAGGCCTAGCCGTCTGGTCCGGCGACACCGTCCGCCGGGATGCCGATGGGCTATTGTATTTTGTAGGCCGCGACGATGCGATGATCAAAACCAGCGGCAACCGAGTCAGCCCCACCGAAATCGAAGAAGCCGCCGTCGAAAGCGGACAGGTTGCCGAAGCCTGCGCACTAGGCCGCAAGGACGAACGGCTCGGCGCGGCGATAGTCCTGTTCGTGCGGGGAGGCGGCGATGACGAGGGGCTGAAGGCGCATTTGAAAGCGACTCTGCCAAATTTTATGCAGCCCACCGAGATTGTATGGCTTGAGGCGTTTCCGAAGAGTGCGAACGGAAAGTTGGACAGGAATGTTTTGGCGAAGGGGTTATGAGGGGATGATACGCAGAGTGATAAGTCAAAAGCTCATGTTACCAAGTCGGAGCGGTTCACGAGCTTAACAGCATCCGCGCCACCCCATGCCACCAAGGCGTATCCCACAGCGCATAGGTTGCGATCACGAAAGGAAGGCTGGCGCCCGCCCAAATTACATAAGCCTTATGGACAAAGCCGTTGCGGGCGACATCCCACACAAACATCGGTGCAATCGCGGCGAGCATGTAGAGGTCCGTCGCTACGGGCGATGCGGGAAACGTCGTGGGCAACGCGGTAATGCGGACGATGGCCGGTCCCAGAACCACGGCGGTTGCCAGTATCATCATGCGTTTGTGAAGCCCGGGGTCTGCACGGCGCGCCTGAAGGCCGACTGCCAAGAATAAAGGGAAGAGAATTCCCATCCGAATCTGGTTGAGCAATATATTCTCTTTGCGGGCGAGCATAGCTTGCATCTGGTCGCGGGCTTCGGGCGGGGCGACTTGCGCTGCGTGCAGCGTCTCCTGATAGATAGTCGGCGCAAGAATGAAACCGACGATCACAAGCGCGGGCACGATCAATATCGTCGATACGCCGAGCCTAACATGCCAGCCGAGTTTACCCATTGCCGCCAGCCAGGTTTGCGTGAGCAGCAGCAACAGAAACGACCCCATCAAAACGGCATGAAAATGCAGGACCAAGGGGAATGGGGGGCGCTTGCCCGCCGCGACCGCAGCCATCTTTTCGGCAGAATCCGGGATGAACCCCGCCAATGTGATTGCAATGAAACTGGCGGCAGTAAATACGTAGATCCAGCGATCAACAACATGGGCGCGCGGCGTTCCAGTAAAATGATCGACTGATCTGTCCGGTGCAATCAATGCTGCAATGGTAGCCATAAATTCCTCCCGACGGCGCGACCCGTAGGAGCAATATTTGTATCATCGTTGGCGCTGTGAGCAAATGTAAACCGAGCGATATCCCGTCGGACAGCGCTGCGCCCTGTAATCAGACGATAAAAATCAGCACCACCGCCATGGCTAGCAGAATGTGGATCAGCTCGCCAGCCACATGGAGAAAATTCCGAGGATACTATATTAATTAGCGCGATCCATACGGCGTGGCTCATTTGAAATGTCATGCCCGCACCGGGGATCAGGCTGAAATGCTGGGTCGCGTAAATTCCAGTAATTTATTCACAACTCGCGTGACAATCGTATCGGTCGGCGTAGGGAGGGGGAACCACATCCTCCGACTACCCGTTAGGTATCTATGCCCCGCAAAGTAAAAACCGCCAATTGGCTAACCGTCGGCATGGACGCATGGGCGCTTGCCGCCGAATCCAATATGGTGATTGCCATGCGCATGGGCACGATGGCTATGGGCGGTCCTGCTGCCGCCAAGGAAGCCGAACGCATGGTGAGCGAGAAGGTCGCCTCCAACATGCAGCTTGGGATCGATCTCGCGACTGGCAAGCACGGCTTCAATCCCGAACAGGTCATGAGCGGCAGCATCAAGCATTATTCGCGTACCGTGACTGCAAACCGTCGGCGTCTGGCGAAGTAGAATTACCCAAATTCGCGGCGCGCCATGAATTGCGCCGACCCCCAACAATTCCCGTCTCGACGCATCATTGCTAACCGACTAAGCTACGCGCTCTTTTGGAGCCGACCGCCCATGCCGCTGACGCAAATCATTTATTCCTCCAAACCTTTCGGGTTCGATAGTTCGGTGCTTGATGACATCCTCACCATATCGCGCTCCCGGAACAGCCGCGACGACATCACTGGCACGCTGATTTGCCGCGCGGACATGTATCTGCAACTCATCGAGGGCCCCGAAGCGGCAATAAAGGCTACCTACGCTCGAATTACCGCCGATGACCGCCATCTGGACATCGACCTCCTGGTGTCACGCGGCGTCACGGACCGGATGTTTCCGAAATGGGCGATGCGTGACGATCCGGCACGCAGCTGGATGTGGAGCCAAGCAGACGTGTCCGCAGGAGCAATCAAAACCGCAACGCCGCCGCAGATTATTTCGATTTTCGAACGATTGGCCGCCGAGGCAGCTTAAGCGGTCGCGCTTTCCTCCGCTCCCTATTGTTACGCCAATTTCGCCAGCAGCAATTCTGCTGCTTTTTCCGATGATGCCGGGTTCTGGCCGGTAATTAGCAATCCGTCCTCTACGACATGAACCGCCCAGTCATCGCCGCGGCTATAATTCCCGCCGTCTTGCTTCAGCACGTCTTCCAACAGGAAAGGCACGACACTGGTCAACCCGACCGCTTCTTCCTCGCTGTTGGAAAAGCCGGTGACATTCTTGCCGGTGACCAGCGGCGTGCCGTTAGCGTTCTTGACGTTCTTCAACGCCGCCGGAGCGTGACAAACGGCAGCCACGGGTTTGCCCGCAGCGATGGCGTCCTGGATGATTTCAATCGAATGCCTGTCGTTTGCCAAATCCCACATCGGGCCGTGGCCGCCGGGATAAAATACCGCGTCATAATCGGCAATTTGCACATCAGACAATTTATGCGTCGCGGCCAACTGCGCGGAGCTATCCAAATCTGCCTTGAATCGCTTGGTCGCCTCGGTCTGCGCGTCTGGCTCATCACTTTTAGGGTCGAGCGGTGGTTGCCCTCCTTTTGGCGATGCCAGCGTGATATCGGCACCGGCGTCTTTGAAAACATAATAAGGCGCCGCAAATTCTTCGAGCCAGAAGCCGGTCTTCTTGCCGGTATCGCCCAGTTGGTCATGCGATGTCAGAACCATCAAGATGTTCATTGTCTTTCCTCTCTTTTGGGGCAGCGGCAACAGTTTAGCTAATTCAGGGGTTGCGATATGATGGGTGGATGTGGCCGCTCAATAATTGCCCTTACCGGCGTCGCGGCGACGCGACTTGGCTTGTCGGCGCGAAAGGATGACCCCGCCGACAACGATGATGCCGACAATGATTGCAATCAGCGTGTAAGCGACGATTAATCTGGTTTCCATATTGCGACTCCGTTTTGCGGCTGACCCAAACGGATTTCCGGTGCGCGCGCCGCCCTTACCCTTATCCGTGAGCACGACAGCATCAATAAAGGTTCAATCTTCGTTTTTGTTCCCAAGTCTCCCATTTGGGCGATGGACGATCCGCGTTTCCGGGAGCATATTGCCGCGGTCAAAGCAGGAGGAGAAAACATCATGGCCAAAATATTGGGCCTCGGCGGACTGTTCTTCAAATCGGCGGACCCCGCCGCGACCAATGAATGGTACGCCCGCGTTCTCGGCATCAAGGTCGAGCCGTGGGGCATCATCTTCACCCCCGAAGCCGCCGCGGCGCATCCGGGAGCAGCGACAGTCTTTTCTCCGTTCAAGGTCGACACCGACTATTTCGCGCCGTCTGACAAGGAATTCATGTTCAACCTGATGGTCGATGATCTGGACGGGATCCTTGCCCGCTGCGCTGAACATGGCGTGGAACCAGTCAAGACGTTCCCCGAAGAAGCCAATGGTAAATTTGCGCACATCATGGACCCCGAAGGACGCAAGATCGAGCTGTGGGAGCCGAAGCCGATGTAAAACACCGGCCCGCATATGAACAATATCGCCCGCGACTATCCTGCTCGCATCGGCTCCATCGGCTGCGCAAAATAGCGCGCCCAGACATAGCGCCACGGCACGATGAAATAGGCGACGATGATACCGATGCAGTCAAAAAACAGGTTTTCAATATCCGCTGTCCATTTACCCCCCAGCCACGCACGCAGCGCGATCAGCAATATCCAGATCGTCTTCCACGCGATTTCATAGAGCATCAGCGGCAACATCTGGAGCGGATAGCGGACGCCGAGCAGGCTCATCAGCGCAAGCGCGGCGAGCATCGACTTCGCCAGCCCGCGCATCACATCCCAGTCGGCCGATTCGAACAATAACTGCGGCCAGACAAAAAGCCCGCCCATTATAACCGCCATCAGCAGGAACAGGAACCGCATGGCGTTAATGCGCCATGTAGCGACGGGCGGGCACATATTGTCGGAACCGTTCAGCATATGGACCTCTCCTTTGGCGGCATCTGCAACAACTAGCGCGCCGGAAGCCGTATTAGTGTATTATAACAGCAAGGTTGTCAAGCTGTACCCGTCGGCGTGATTTTGGCGCGACGCGAAGAAAAAGCATTCCTGGGTAATTATTCCCTTGCGACATCAGCCTCACCGGCACCATCTTCGAGTTCACGCCGGTGCCGATGCATTGGCAGCGCGGGCGAGGCTGGTCTGCGGAGATGCAGCGCCGGTTCATCGCTGCACTGTCGGTGATGGGATCGGTCGGAGTCGCCTGCTGCGAGGCGGCCCGGTATCGGTGGAGGGCGGACCCGATATGAACTTCGTCCACGCCGCGCTGCGCGATCCCCCTAAAGCACCCAATATCTTGTCTTAAAGCAACCAAGAATATAAATCCGGCGCATTTGACGGTGTAATTTTTTGCTTCAGCGGCTCGAGAATACCAGCACGCCGTCGTCGATGGGGTCTTTGGTCAATATTTTTTTCTCGGCGGTATAATCCTGCAATACTCGCCATGGATGGCGGTCGCCGTTCTTGGGCAACTTGTCGAAACTGCGCGCAAAATAGCCCGAGCTGAAATCATCGACAAAGGGCAATCGCGGCATATTGG
>JANLRW010000439.1:0-2039 GCA_031361925.1 Sphingomonadales bacterium | reverse complement strand
CGGTGACGAAGATATGCGCGGCGTCGAGGCCGGGCTCGGGCGCGGGGAGACACACCAGATCGGGCATATCAATCTCGGCGAGCACGCTATCCGGCATTGCATCAAACCAGACACGCAGGCCGGGTTTCAGCGACAGTTTCTTACCGAGCGGCGTGCCAGAATAACCCGTGGTCATGGTGCGTAGGCAATGCCAAGGCGCTCGGCTTGCTTGAGCAAGCGCTTGTCACGGGTCCAAAGTTTGCCGCCAGGAGTCATTAAGGTCGATGCAAGAAGATGAACATCAACGTAGCCGATCCCGGTTCCATGAACCTTGCGCGCCTCGATAAATGGCAAGATGTCGGAAGCGTTCAGGACAACCGTCTGCCGGACTTCGGAAAACAACTCAATGAAACGCCTTGCCGACCCCTGCAACCCGAGAGCTATTTCTCCCAAAACATAAGGGTGTAGGCGCACTCGCTTGTCGAGCAGCAAAGACGTGAAATTGCCATCTGGAGAGCGAAGATGATCTATCCAGATATTCGTATCGGGAAGAATCATGCAGCCTTGGCAACCGGCGGTTCATCGCCCTCGTTCGGTGCCCATGCATCAGGATCGCTACCGCCCAAGGCAATGATCCGCTTGGCAACTTCGGTCTGGATAATTTCGTCCAGCGCCAAACGGATTAAAGCACTTGTTTCCTTGATGCCGGTATAGGCTTTCGCACGTTCGAGCAAAGCGTCGTCAAGGGTTACAGTTGTTCTCATGCATCAAAAATTGCATCTTTTGATGCAAATGTCAATGCGCGGACTGCGTCAGCTTTCCATCCAGTTTTTGAAGAAACTCTCATGCGCGGCGCGGAGGTCGGTGAGGGGGATGTTAGCTACCGGTGTATCTTCGCCATCTGTCCAATCAATGCTGTTTCCACCCGTGCTGCCTATCCATGAAACAACAACGCCCGCTGCTCTCGCATCTGCCTCAAATGCCGCCCAGCTTTCACGGTCTGACCACGGGAAAGTGACGACATAGCGCCCTTGGTCTTCGGCAAAGGCATCGAGGGTTATCTGGCCCATGCTATGCACCGCGGCGCCAATATTTGAAGCTAATGCCATCTCGACTAACGCTATAGCAACACCGCCATCGGAGACATCATGGACAGCGCCGACCCGGCCATCAATGATGAGCTTACGTACAAACTCGCCATTGCAGCGTTCTTTTTCGAGATCGACGGAAGGCGGTGAGCCGTCTTCGCGCCCACAAATTTCACGCAACCAGATTGATTGCCCAATAGCAGAGCCAAACTCGCCAATCGTGCCGCCTTCATCGAGCGCTTTGAGGGGATTGCCGCCAATGACGATTATGGCATGACCTTCACCCTTAAACCCAATCGTCGCCATTTTGCTCACATCTTCGAGCACACCGACGCCGCCAATCGCTGGTGTCGGCAAGATTGCGCTGCCGCCGCCGGTGGCTTTGCTTTCATTGTAAAGCGACACATTGCCCGACACGATCGGGTAATCGAGCGCGCGGCAGGCGTCGGCCATGCCTTCGAGGCAACCGACAATCTGCGCCATGATTTCGCGGCGCTGCGGGTTGGCGAAGTTGAGGCAGTTGGTGATCGCCAGCGGCTTTGCCCCAACCGCGCAGATGTTGCGATAGGTTTCAGCCACCGCCTGCTTGCCGCCTTCATAGGGGTCGGCGTAGCAGTAACGCGGGGTGCAGTCGGTGCTCATTGCAAGCGCGCGGTTGGTGCCGTGGATGCGCACCACGGCTGCGTCGCCGCCTGAAAGCTGCGCGGTGTCGCCGCCGACCTGACTATCATATTGCTGCCAAATCCACGCTCGGCTCGCGAGGTCGGGGCAGGCCATCAGCTTCAGCAAATCCGCGCCGATATCGGTCGATTCGGGGATATCGCCGAGCGGTTGGACCTTGGCCCAGGCCTTATATTCTTCCTTCGACGCGGCGGGCCGGTCGTAGAGCGGCGCGTCTTCGGCGAGCGGGCCCAGCGGAATATCGCACACGACTTCGCCCTTGAAGGTCAGCACCATATGGCCGGTGTCGGT
>JANLRW010000426.1:0-4088 GCA_031361925.1 Sphingomonadales bacterium | reverse complement strand
CCACGCGGAACCATGCGCTCGACTGCCTTTTCAAGAACGCGCTCGGGGAACTTGCCCTCAAGGATCTTGCCAGCGGTGATCGCCTTGATGCCGCCGATATAGCCGGTGTGGCGATAATAGACCTTGTCGGTCAGCTTCTTGCCGGTGAACTTCACCTTGTCGGCATTGATAACGACAACATGGTCGCCGCAATCGACATGCGGGGTGTAGCTTGGCTTGGTCTTGCCGCGCAGGATATTGGCGATGATGCTGGCAACGCGGCCAACGACCAGGCCTTCTGCATCAATGAGGATCCACGATTTCTCAACGTCCTGCGGACGGATCGATTTCGTAACTCTGGATAGCGTTTTCATCGCTAATCGAACCTTTCGAATTTGGATAGTTGCGCAGAATCGGTGGGCGGTCCTACACGCGAAGTGGTGCCAATGGCGATGAAGAGCCTGACAGTCAAGCAAAAGCGGGGGTTTGGTGGCGGGTATAATAATACCCTTTGCCTTTTTAATGATGTCAAGAGGTTAATCAAACGCGTTCTGGACGCCGGATTTACCTACCTACGTCACTCAATCTTCCAACAGCCGCCGCCTAAATGTCTATTCCCAACAAACTTTCGGTTGTTAGGCGACCGCTATCAGTTCAGTGAAAGTAGCCAATAATCACAACAATTTTTTACGAGCGCGATGTTGGACCATCGGAAAAGCCTGCTATGTCTTGCCGACGTTAATGGTCCACACGTCGCTAATTAGGATGCTCGCCAGATATGAAAAACCGTAAAATTCACCGTTGGCTGAGCGTCATTGGCATCGTCTTTTTCCTGTCGGTTTCGCTGACCGGCATCTGGATGCAAGCCGAAGCGATTTTTGGCGAAGACGAAGCCGCGCGTGAAGCGATGGCGGAAATTGTCTCGCCTGCCTCGCTCTCAGCACCTATGTCGCTGAATCCGGCATCACTCGACAAGGCGCGCAATACGGTTCTTGCGCGTTTTGGCAATCGTCCCGTGGCGTCGGTCGATTGGGTCATCAAGGCTCCGGTGCCAGCCTATGTGTTCCATCTCGATGGAGCAGAGCCGGTCAAGGTCACGGTCAACGCGGCAACCGCTGCGATCATCAAGTCAGAACCAGATGGCGAAGATTGGTTAGTGCGCCTGCTTACCGGCGAGATATTGGGCGTCGGCGGCTAGTTCTTGTGTCTGGCATGGGGGTTGGCGCTGGTTGCCATGAGCATGACCGGCATCATCCTCTATCTGAAAATGCTGCAAGCACGGCGCACCGGCTCGGCAGGCAAGGCGAATGGATGGCGGCGGTATTTCTGGTGAGAGTTTCGCTTGGCGCTTTGGCTGCGGCGCTGCTGACGGTCATGGCAACGCCAGCCTTAGCGCAAACGGCACCGCCAACCGATGCCCCGCCGCTTCTTTCGCACAACCCAGATGCGGGCATCGTCGTCCAGTCAGGCGATTTTCGGATCACCGCTTGGGGTTTTGCCGAACGGCTAATTGACCCTGATGGCAAGGATGGCTGGCGCCGGGTTCGGCAAGGCGCGGAATTCGATCTCCCGCGCATCACACCGCATTTGCGCCCTGCATTTGTCTATGAGGTCGATCTGACCAACAGCGATTTTTTGCGAAACGGCCCATTCCGCCGCAATCTGGAAAATCTGTTTGTATCGCTCCAGGACGCCGATGATCCGGGCAAGTTCCGGCTGTTGTTCGGGCATAACACCCATATCCTGTCGCGCGATGACAATCTGTCGTCGGGCAACTTGCCGACGATCAATCGCTCGTTGGTTCTGGAAGAGCATGGCTCGGTCAACGCTTTCGGGGCGCAGATGGGTTTTCAAGTGCAAAAGGCGCTGTCACCCAAAGCCACTGTCCAGTTTTCGGTTGGTGATAATCGCGGCTCGCTTAACGCTGGTGATGTGCGCAGCAGCATCGGTCGCTCGGTGGCTGTCAAAATCTTTCTGACTCCGGTCAACGATGCCGAACATGGCCGCAAGGTGACGTTGGGCTTTGCCACCGACCACACCGGCAACATCACCAACCGTACTTTCACGCTCGGGACGGCCATTGCGCAAGCTTCGCTTGGCGGGGTTGCCGCGACCGGGGACAAGCTGACCTTCGAGGCCGATGCTGCCTACACCTTCCCGCTTGCCGGACACCCTGCGACGATTGAGGGCGAACTGATCAGCTCGCGCTTTTCGGGTAGCCGCAGCGATGTGTTCGGCGGCTATGTGATGGGACAAGTCTCATTGTTCGATAAACGAGACACTGGCGATCTTGACCTGTTCCTGCGCTATGATTTTGTCACTCTGGGGCAAGATGTGATTTCTGAGCGCGCTCGGCAAAGTGCGATCCGCACCGGGTTCAACTATAATCTGCCCTTTACCGGCAAGCTCGCCAGCCTGCATGTCGAATATGCCCATAACAAGGTCAGCGGACCCGCTGCGATTGTCACACAGACCAATCCCGGCGACGAGGTTAGGTTAGGGGTTCGGATAAGCTTACAGCGCTACACCAGGCATTGACGCGGAGAGTTACACCCCTTGCAATGTAGGATTTCATCTGTCAGCCCTAATCCCGACATCGCTAACCGCCCGATAGTTGTAGGGGCCACCAATCAGCTCTGGATTCATCCAACACGGGACACGCGATTAAGGTGGAACCTTATTGTAACTTTCCAAATAGCTTGGAATGCAAGAAGACTGGTTTCGGTCGTCAAACTACCTCAATTTTCAAAACCCTCCGCGCCTCCGCGTCTCCGCGTGAAATTCTTTGAACTTACCGGTTTGCGCTGCCGCCAGCGTTGTTAATTTTGGTTCACGCGGAGACGCGGAGAAAGAGGGCAGGATAACACGGCATTGTCGGGTTATCGGCAAAACGCGTCGCCTTAATCTCCTACAAGATTTACCCGGATTTGACTGTGAACTTGCGGTCTTTTCTGTGGGTTTCAGCAAGAACCGCCTTGCATCTTTTGAGAGCCAAATCAGGCCGTCTCCGCCGCAACCCAATCGGCAAAGGCCAGGAGCGCTGGGCCGACCGATAGTTGCACCACCGCTGGCACCTCATAGCGGTGCAGCGCGGCGATCCGTTTTATCACCGCGTCGGCCTTCGCAGGCGCCGTCTTGAAGATCACCGGATGCTCTTCCTTTGCCTCGATCTCGCCTTCCCAGCGGAAATGCGAAATGACCATCGGCATCCGGTTGGCGCAGGCGACCAGGCGTTCTTCTAGTAACTTGCGGCAGACATCATGCCCCTCGCCCGCCGTTGGAAATACGGCGTAGATTAACGCAACCTCAGCTTTGGGCATTCGCGAGATCCTTCTGGCGCCCAAGCACATGCGCGCCCCAGACCGTTGCCGCGACCAGCAACGCGCCGACCGCCTGATGCGAAACCGCAAGCACGATGTTCACGCCGGTCATCACCGTCGCGATGCCGAGCAAGATCTGCACGCCAAAGGCGCTGTGGATGGCAATCGACGCGCCGCGCGCGCCTGCCTTTCTGGTCCGTCGGGAAAGCATCACGAGCGCTATTACCGCAACCCATGCCCACCAACGGTGCACAAAATGGGTTAAGAACGGGTCGTTGATCAGCGCATGGAATGCACCCTTTGAGGCGTCGATGCCGTCTGGCACCAACCGGTCGTTCATCAGCGGCCAAGTATTTGAAACATAACCGGCATTCAAGCCAGCAACCCACGCGCCGAACAACAGCTGGATGAGCAATATGGCGATTACGATTCCCGCAAATCCGGTAAGCTTTGCCGGTTTGGCTGCTGGGTTATTCGCCAAAGCTTTCAGATCGAGCGCCGTCCAGACCAGCCCGCCCAGGATAAACAGCGCCGTCAGCAGATGCACCGCCAGCCGGTAATGGCTGACATCGGTACGCGCTGACAGGCCCGAAGACACCATCCACCAGCCGATTGTTCCCTGCAAGCCGCCCAGCGCCATCAGCGCCACGAGCCGCGGCTTGTAGCCTGCTGGAATAGCCTGCTTCACCCAAAACCATGCCAGCGGCAGCGCGAAAGCGAGGCCAACCACGCGGCCAAGCAAACGGTGCACCCATTCCCAGAAATAGATGAACTTGAACTCCGCCAGCG
>JANLRW010000394.1:0-3250 GCA_031361925.1 Sphingomonadales bacterium | reverse complement strand
CTCAAAGAATTTTCACGAGAGCCGACTGGCGATCTCGCCCATGACACACGGTATTGCCGCAACGGGCGTATATTGTTTGACGGTATCGACATCGTAGCCAAGGCCAGCGAACAAGATTATATGATGGCGGTTTATCGCCACGAAGGCGACGGCAAAACATATAAAATCGTGCGCAACGTTTACGTGCCGTTGCGGATCAACGGCCAGCGCTGGGGCGACTTTGAAATTGCTTATGTGATTTGACTAACCACCCTGCCGCCGCGCCATAAACGCTAATCTCTCGAAAAGCATCACATCCTGCTCATTTTTCAAAAGCGCCCCGTGCAACGGCGGAATTGCTTTTGTGGGGTCGCGTGATTGCAGAACGTCCAGCGGCATGTCTTCGTGGAGCAGCAACTTTAGCCAGTCGAGCAACTCGCTCGTTGATGGCTTTTTCTTTAGCCCGGGCACATCACGGACCTCGTAGAAAATATCCATCGCCTTAGAAACGAGGATCTTCTGGATACCCGGAAAATGGACGTCGATAATCGCCTGCATCGTGTCGCGGTCGGGAAACTTGATATAGTGAAAGAAGCAGCGACGCAGGAATGCGTCGGGCAATTCTTTCTCGTTATTCGATGTGATGATGATGATCGGGCGTTCCTTCGCCTTCACCGTCTCGTGCGTTTCGTAGACGTAGAACTCCATCCGGTCGAGTTCCTGCAACAAATCATTTGGAAACTCGATGTCGGCTTTGTCGATCTCGTCAATCAGCAGCACGGGCAGCTTGTCGCTCGTAAACGCTTCCCAAAGCTTGCCTTTTTTTATGTAATTGCTGATGTCGTGCACGCGCTCATCGCCCAATTGGCTATCGCGAAGCCGCGCTACGGCGTCATATTCATAAAGGCCTTGATGCGCTTTCGTGGTCGATTTGATGTTCCACTCGATCAGCGGCGCGCCCAGCGCAGTCGCTATTTCCTGCGCCAGCACGGTCTTTCCCGTTCCCGGTTCGCCTTTTACCAGCAAAGGCCGTCGCAGCGTCGTTGCTGCATTGACCGCGACCTTGAGATCGTCGGTCGCAACATAATTTTTGGTGCCGTCAAAGCGCATAGGAACCCCGTCTGTTAATCGAACGGTTAATTGGTTAAGTGCGGCCTCGATGATATGCAACCGATTATGTGCGCCGCGCGGAGTTATCCAGCCATCGTCTCGCTGTGGCGTGCGACGATGAGCTGCCATAGCCCGCGTTGTTGCCCCAGCATCTGCTGTGCACCAAAGCCCATTGCGCGCGAATATGCATCATTGTGCGCCAGTTGCCCTGCAAGCAACGCACATTGTTCGACCGAAGGCAGGACAAGCGCAGGCGGCTCCATACCAATGTGCAGCGCGATTCGTTCCAGCAAAGGCCGTGTTTGATGCCAATCGGCCACAAATGCGAGTGCGGCGCCTGCTGGGCATCCTTTGCGATCCGAGGTTGCCAGCATTTCGAAATTCTTTGACTGACCACCAATCAAAGCGGTAATTTTGTCTTGGCCGACATGCCGCCGGATTGGCCCCGCAGCAACGGTGAGCGCGTTCAGAAACCGGCGTTCCATGGCAAATCCGTCAATCACCTCTACCAGCCATTGGCGTGCCGCATCATCGGCGATTTTATGCGCTGCATGATCCACAATGCCGGGATGCCGGCCATGTGAGATATTGATGAAGTGCGCGATATCGGCGATCAGCGCCCCACGAGCATTCTTCATAACAGCACGTAAATCCGGTCGGTCGCCGCGATCCCCAAGGAAGGTTATCAGCGGAGCAATAACGGGCGCGCTGCCGTCTGTGAGGATATTGCGCACGAACGCGGTGCCGAAATCGACATCCAGTTCGCCGCGCGCCAAATTATCCATATCTACCCCGTTGGCAATCCGCGCCCCGGTCGGGAGCGCTCCATCACAGGGAAGTAACAAAAAGTCCTAAATGACAAGTTTACAAGGACAAAACTTTTGAATCAGGCTGTTCGCTCGCTGCGGTAATAGAGAAACGTAAACCACAACGATGTCGCGCCGAGCAGATGCCAGACGGCATGGCCTTGGAACGGGCTATCCGGCGCACAGATAAGGCCGTGCTGGTCAAGGTTCCAGATCGTGAAAGCCACAGCTTTGGTGACGATTCCAGCGAGGTAATAAAACACCTGAACATGCAAACGCAGCGGACGCGCAAAAATCATTTCTACCGCAATCGCCGCCAGCAAGACGACGGCAAACAATGAACGTCTGACCTCTGGCACCAGATACAACACCGCCAACAACGCGCAAACGACGCCGAGATAGAGCAGCACAGCACCGCGCATCGGCAAGTTACGCCACCGTGCAATTGCGCTCACCAGCATGAACCCGCTGACCAAATACATCCCCATCACATCGAAAAACTGCCCCCACAAAGTGAGCGTGGCATGCAGCAGGACTGATCCGAGCCCGACAAAAATCGCCGTTACTCCGAACCATGCAGCAGCATATCGGTGGAACCCAGACGACCAATCGCGTCGCTGCGATAATGTGATCATCAAGAAGCCGGCAAAGGCATAGCCGTAGCTTGACCAGCTGTTAGCTGGTTGCACGATCAACGCGCCCGTACGCGGCAGTTCGCAAAAACAGCGGGTCGCGGTGCAGGTCGCGGGGCTATAAACCGACCAATCGGGCCCGAGGGTGTTCAGCACGAACCAAATGGCAAGCATCGAGAGGGCAGTGAGACCTACCGCCAGCGCGGCTGACGTAAAATCAACCGCGCCACTGCGCTTATTGGTCAAGGAAACTCCGCATTTTCCGGCTGCGGCTAGGATGTTTCAGCTTCCTCAGCGCTTTTGCCTCGATCTGGCGGATACGTTCACGTGTCACGCTAAACTGTTGACCGACTTCTTCAAGCGTGTGGTCGGTGTTCATGCCGATGCCAAAGCGCATGCGTAAAACGCGTTCTTCGCGCGGGGTGAGTGAAGCGAGAACGCGGGTGACGGTTTCTTTGAGATTCGCCTGAATCGCCGCGTCTACCGGGATAATCGCGTTCTTGTCCTCGATAAAGTCGCCCAGATGGCTGTCTTCTTCGTCACCGATCGGGGTTTCGAGCGAAATAGGTTCCTTGGCAATTTTCATCACCTTGCGAACCTTTTCGAGCGGCATCGACAGGCGTTCGGCCATTTCTTCAGGCGTTGGTTCGCGGCCCTGTTCGTGCAAGAACTGCCGCGATGTCCGGACCAGCTTGTTGATCGTTTCGATCATGTGCACCGGAA
>JANLRW010000386.1:0-2484 GCA_031361925.1 Sphingomonadales bacterium | reverse complement strand
GAATTGATGAAGTGATTTTGGAGGGCGGCAGGAATGCCTGAAACGCGGTATTTCACCGAACAAGTGCTGCGTAAACGCCCATATGTGACCTTCGAAATGTGCGTCGCCGTTTTGGCGAAGCCGCTGAAAAGTAAGCAGCAGGCTGACGGCCGAATCCGTTATTGGGGCAGCGTTAGCTTGCCAAATGACGAAAAGAAGCGCATTTTGCGAGTCGTAACTCTTGAGGACGGTGTGACCCTGCATAACGCCTTCATCGACCGCAACTACCGCGAGAACGAGCTATGAAGCTGCATTATTATCCGGAAACCGACAGCCTGTATATCGAGCTTAAGTCCGACGCCGGTGTCGAGTTACGTGAAATTGCCGAAGGCGTAAACGCGGATATCGGAGCAGACGGATCGGTTGTCGGGCTGGATATCGACCATGCTTCCGCAAAGTTGGACCTCTCAACACTCGAAACCGACGGCTTGCCCATCGCAAAGCTCAAAGCTGCCTGATAAGCAGCGGTTGCATTCGGCCCGCATATCTCCTAAGCGCGCCGCTTCCGTGATGAGAATCAGAGGAAACCCGTGCGGGAGGAAGTCGCCAAAGCAATTTGGGGACGACCGTTTGACCGCTTAATTTGACCCGCCATAGCCTTGCGCGACGGTGGAGAAAGAATGAAAGGACGCCTTAATGGCCAAGAAAATTGACGGCTATATCGGCCTGCAGGTACCTGCAGGCGCAGCCACCCCCTCCCCGCCAATCGGCCCTGCTTTGGGTCAGCGCGGCGTGAATATCATGGAGTTCTGCAAGGCGTTCAACGCCGCGACTGCGGATATGGAAAAGGGCACGCCCATTCCGACCAAGATCACCGTGTTTTCGGACAAGAGCTTCACTTTTGCGACCAAGTCGCCGCCCGCGACCTTCCTCATCAAGAAGGTTCTGGGCTTGAAGGCTGGTTCGAAAGAGCCCGGCAAAATCAGCGCTGGTAAAATCACGCGCAAGCAATTGGAAGAAGTCGCAACCATCAAGATGGCCGACCTCAACGCGAACGACATGGACGCGGCAGTGAAAATCATCGCAGGCTCGGCTACCGCCATGGGCCTCGAAGTAGTGGAGGGCTGAACCGATGGCCAAGCTAACCAAAAAAGCAAAAACCCTCGCCGGTCTTGACGCGGAAAAGCTTTACGGCGTTGACGAAGCGCTGAAGACAATCAAGGAACTGGCGACCGCCAAGTTCGACGAAACCATAGAAGTTGCGCTGAACCTAGGCGTTGACCCGCGTCACGCCGACCAGATGGTGCGGGGCATGGTTTCGCTTCCCGCCGGAACTGGCAAGGAAATGAAGGTCGCTGTGTTCGCTCGCGGTGACAAGGCCGATGCGGCGACTGCGGCAGGTGCCGACAAGGTCGGTGCCGAAGACCTGATGGAAGACATGCTGGCGGGCAATCTCGATTACGACCGCGTGATCGCAACACCAGACATGATGGGCATCGTCGGCCGCCTCGGCAAGACACTGGGTCCAAAGGGCCTGATGCCGAACCCGAAGCTTGGCACCGTCACGATGGACGTGGGCGAAGCGGTCAAGGTCGCTAAGGCCGGACAGGTTGAGTTCCGCGTTGAAAAGCAGGGCATCATCCACAGCGGCATCGGCAAGAAAAGCTTTTCGGACGCCGACCTGCGCAAGAATTTCGATGCTCTCGTTGACGCGGTCATCAAAAGCAAGCCATCGGGATCGAAGGGCAAATATGTCCGCAAGGTCGCGATCAGCTCGTCGATGGGGCCAGGCCTCAAGGTCGATCTGGCGGATGTCGCCGGGGCGTAACGCTTTCTACAGAATGAATAGCGAAAGGGCTGGAGGTAAACCTCCGGCCCTTTTTCTTTGCGCCCTTGCCAGACGTAAATGCACTATCCATGTTAGGTCGATCCTTCTCCCGCCCGAAAGCCCGCCCGAAATGGAAAAAATCGCCGATGACCTTTCGACCATGCGCCGGACGCCGCTACTTGCCGAGCATGTCGAGGCGATGCGCGCTATCGGGACCGCGCGGCATTATGCGAAAGGGGAATATCTCGCCCGCGTTGGTGACCCGACCGACCGTTTTGTCTATATCGAGAAGGGCGAGATAGAGGTCGTCAATCCGTTCAGCGAAGAACGGCTGCTGCCCGCCGCGCTTGGCCCGACGCAGTTTATGGGGGAAATTTCGTTCCTCAATGGCGGTGCATTTACCATGCCGTTTCGCGCGGCGCAGGACAGCCAGACATTGGAGGTCGAGCGCGTGGCGATGCTCGACCTGATGTCAAAGGTGCCGGAAATGTCGGACATCATCATCTCGGTGCTGACCGCACGGCGGCGGCGGCAAGTTGAGTCGGAAGACGCTTCGCTTAAATTGATCGGTGCCGACCATGACAAGAATATCCAGCGCATTGCGAGCTTTGCCATGCACAACAAAATACCGTTCGTGTCATACGATCTCGACAGCGCAGAGGCCGACGATATCGCTG
>JANLRW010000363.1:0-4529 GCA_031361925.1 Sphingomonadales bacterium | reverse complement strand
GCGGCCCCGCCTGCTACCTTTTTTACAGTATCCTGATCGGCAAGATGCTTGCCCGTATGAAACGCGTCTTTGGTCGCACCCCATAATTCGTCAGCTTCCTCGCCAACATATTGCCTGGCTAGATTGGGGATGCTTTCCTCCGCGCGTTGTTCGGGCGTTTTGGCACCGCAAGTCGGGCAGAATTTTGCGCCCTCGCCGTATTCGGCATTACAATCGTTACAATATCCCATGATCTCGTTCCCTTCTTGTGTATTAGATGGGTAAGTCACCTATATAGTTCAAGAGGGATAGATTGGGAAGCGTTCGCACAGGCTACGTACGCGTTGCTTTACATCGGCTTCGACGGCTTGGTCCCCGTGTTCGCCTTTATGGCGCAAGCCTTCGAGAACATCGGCGATCATATGGCCAATTTCACGGAATTCGGCAGGACCAAAGCCGCGCGTTGTGCCTGCAGGCGAGCCGACGCGAATACCGCTGGTTTTGACGGGCGGCAACGGATCGTTAGGAATGCCGTTTTTGTTGCATGTAATCGCCGCGCGCTCCAACGCCTCGTCGGCGTCGCGGCCGGTTACCCCCAGAGGGGTCAAATCGACCAGCGCCAGATGCGTATCGGTGCCGCCCGAAACAAGGTTTGCCCCGCGTTCATTGAGGGTCGCCGCCAGAACTTTGGCATTTTCCACCGTGGCCGCTGCATAGGTTTTGAAGTCAGGGCGCAGTGCCTCGCCAAAAGCGACGGCCTTTGCCGCAATTACGTGCATCAATGGCCCACCTTGAAGCCCAGGGAACACCGCCGAGTTGATCTTCTTCGCAATAGCCTCGTCATTGGTCATAATCATGCCGCCGCGTGGGCCGCGCAACGTCTTGTGCGTGGTGTTGGTGACGACGTGCGCATGGGGGAGCGGGCTTGGGTGGACCCCGCCAGCGACCAATCCCGCAAAATGCGCCATATCGACGAAGAAGGTTGCCCCCACTTCATCGGCAATCGCGCGGAACTTGGCAAAGTCGATAATGCGGGGATAGGCCGATCCGCCTGCGATGATCATTGTCGGGCGGTGTTCCTTTGCCAGCCGTTCGACTTCATCAAAATCAATGAGGTGGGTCTCTGGATGAACGCCGTATTGCACCGCGTTGAACCACTTACCCGACATTGATGCCTTTGCGCCGTGGGTCAAGTGGCCACCTGCATCGAGGCTCATCCCGAGGATCGTATCGCCGGGTTTGGCCAGCGCGAGCATCACTGCGCCATTGGCTTGCGCGCCAGAATGTGGCTGAACGTTTACAAAACTAGCGTTAAACAATTGTTTAGCGCGGTCTATTGCCAGCGTTTCTACTTCATCCGACGGCGCACAGCCCTGATAGTAACGCTTCCCCGGATAGCCCTCGGCATATTTGTTGGTGAAGACCGAGCCTTGCGCTTCAAGAACCGCCTTTGACACAATATTTTCCGACGCGATCAGCTCGATCTGGTGCTTCTCGCGGTTCAGTTCGTGCTGGACCCCGGCAAACACTGCCGGGTCGGACTCGGCCAAAGTGCGTGTGAAAAAGCCGTCGGGCTGGACATCTGAAAGGTCGTTGGCTGGCTGGCTGCTCATGCTGGTTCCTTGGAGGTTATCGGGTTAGAAAGTTTATCGACGCGGCGTGCGTGGCGGTCACCGGCAAAGTCTGTCTTTAAGAACGTATCAACGCAGGCCCTCGCCATGTCGATACCGGTTAAACGCGCACCCATCGCGATCACATTCGCGTCATTATGTTCGCGGGCGAGCTTGGCGGAGAGTGGCTCTGAAACCAAGGCGGCACGTGCTGCGGGGTTACGGTTGACGGCAATCGAAATGCCGATACCAGAACCGCACAAGGCGACACCGCGTTCGGCTCTGCCGCCTGCAATTGCGTCGGCTAGCTTGAAGCCATAATCTGGATAATCGACCGAAGTTTCATCATACGGGCCAAGATCATCGACGTCATGACCAGCGCTGCGCATATGCTCTATAAGCGCTGATTTCAGCGCGAGCGCGGCATGGTCTGAGGCGATGGCAATACGCATGACATATCCTTTAGCAAGATGAGTCGGAATTCGCACCGTCTATGTGAGCTGCCAAAAAAACGCCATGCGGAATTTGCGGCGTTGCGCCGCTTATCTACGGGCTTTAGGGGGCGAGGATGGCCAATCTGCTTTTATCCGTCGCACTGTTCGCTGGCGTCCTGTTGCTCTTGGGCGCTTGGAAACGCTGGCGTAGCGACGGTGCAGGTCAGCAAATGTGGTTGATGATCGCGGCAGCATTGGTGATTTTTGCGAACATTGCGATCTGGGTCGTACCCGATGAAAAAGGCCAATCGCTGGTTACGGGCGAAACGAAGTGAATTTCGGCCCGCCTGCAGGCGGGAACGGCGCAAAGGTGCCGAATACGCAACGCCGTCGCGCGTCAACCACATCTTCGCGTCTTATCTTCTTTGCGCCTTGCTCACCGCAGGTGAGCCACCTCTTCACTTAATTGGTGAGTTCGGGTCCAGTCGGAAATCGAGATAATTGTTCACCGACGCCATAAGCAAGTCCATTTCATTTTCGTAAAAATGGTTCGCGCGCGGGATTTCTTCGTGGTGGATGGTGATATGACGCTGTGTGCGGAGCTTATCCACCAGTTTCTGAACCGCGTTCGGGTTGACGATTTCGTCCTGCGCGCCTTGAATGATGATCCCCGACGACGGGCAGGGAGCCAGAAAGCTGAAATCATACATATTGGCTGGTGGCGAGATCGAGATGAAACCGCGTACTTCCGGGCGGCGCATTAACAATTGCATCCCGATCCACGCACCGAAGCTGAAACCAGCGACCCAAGTGGTCGATGCCTCGGGGTGGAAGCTCTGAACCCAGTCGAGTGCGGCGGCCGCATCGGAAAGTTCGCCAATGCCGTTGTCGAATTCGCCTTCGCTGCGGCCAACGCTGCGGAAATTAAAGCGGAGCACGGCAAAACCGCGCGCGACAAAGGTCTTGTAGAGATTCTGCGTAATCCGGTCGTTCATCGTGCCGCCAGCTTGTGGGTGCGGATGCAAGATCATCGCAACAGGAGCACGTGGTCGGGGCGGTGGCGAAAAACGGGCTTCGAGACGGCCTTCTGGACCGGGAATGGCGATTGCTGGCATGATTATTTTCGATTCTAAGGACTGATGGCGCGCGCGGCCGAAATGTTCGGGCTTTGCTGGAATGCGAAGCGCTATATAGAAGCAGTCACGATTTTCGCAACCATCATGGACGTCATGTCAACTAACGAGCGTATCTACCTCGATCATGCCGCAACGACGCCGGTCATTCCGGCGGCGCGCGAGGCGATGGCGGAAGCAATGGGGCGTTGGGCCAACCCGTCATCACCGCATAGCGAGGGCAGGGCAGCACGGGCGGCGCTGGAGGATGCGAGGGCGCGGATTGCGGCGGCGCTCGGGTGGGATGGTGAGGTGATCCTGACTAGCGGCGCTAGCGAGGCCATATCGGTTGGGTGCAGCGGTGCGATTGCTTCTAATATCGAGCATGATGCGGTTTTGGCGGTGTGTGGACCGACAAGACTTGCGGTCAGTTCGATAGGGCAGATTGATCTGTCTGCAATTGATGCACCTGTCCGCTACGCAGTGCAGTCGGTAAACAGCGAGACAGGGGTGATTCAGCCGCTCGCTGAGGTGGCCGCGGCCGTCCATATATCGGGCGGTACGCTTTTCGCCGATTGTTCGCAGAGCGCTGGAAAATTGGCGTTGCCCGATGCGGATATCATCGCGGTCTCGGCGCACAAGCTCGGCGGACCGCCGGGGATAGGCGCTTTGTTGGTGCGCGAACTTGGCTTGCTGACGCCGACCGGCGGACAAGAGCAGGGCTATCGCCGAGGGACCGAGAATTTGCCTGCCGCTATAGGTTTTGCAGTCGCGCTGGAGGCAGGCTTCGGCTGGACTGCCGAAGCCGTCCGCCTGCGCGCCAAACTGGACACTGCAATCGAGCAAAATGGCGGCAAAGTTGTCGGTAAAGCCAGCCCCCGCCTTGCGACCATCGCCAGCTACCGGATGCCCGGACTTGCTGCCTCGAGCCAGTTAATCAATTTCGATATGGTGGGGATTGCGGTTTCGGCGGGCAGTGCCTGTTCGTCCGGGACGCTCAAGACCAGCCATGTGCTGGCCGCGATGGGCTGGGACGCGAAGGCTGCATCCGAGGTTATAAGGGTCAGCTTCGGCCGCGAAACGAGCGAAGCCGAAGTCGACCGGTTCATCGACGTGTGGCAAAGCATCGCCGCGCGAGCGAAGGCGGCATGATCTACCTCGACTATCAGGCAACCACACCGCTCGCACCCGAGGCTTTCGGCGCGATGGTGCCTTGGTTGAAAGACGGCTTTGCCAACCCGCACAGCGCGCACGTCCTGGGGAGGGCAGCGGCAGCGGCGGTGGAGGTTGCGCGTGAACAAGTCGCAGCGCTGTTGCCAAAGGGCGGGCGGGTGATCTTTACCTCTGGCGCAACCGAGGCGATCAATATGGCGATTAAGGGCTGCGCCTTGCCG
>JANLRW010000352.1:0-3180 GCA_031361925.1 Sphingomonadales bacterium | reverse complement strand
GGGTGAGCTATCCCGATATCGTGCAGTTTGCAGGCGGCACGCCGGTCATCATCATGGCGACCGCGGCGCAGAATTATAAAATAACGCCCGAGCAATTGGACGCGGCAATCACGCCAAAGACCCGCTGGCTCATTCTGAATTCGCCGTCGAATCCGACAGGTGCGGCGTATAATTCGGTCGAACTCGAGGCACTCGGGCAAGTGCTGCTCCGCCACCCACACGTAATGCTCCTTACCGACGATATGTACGAGCATATCTGGTATGCCCAGTCGCCGTTCGCGACGATGCTTCAAGTCTGTCCCGACCTTTATGACCGCACGTTGACGATGAACGG
The DNA here is from genome assembly GCA_031361925.1 of Sphingomonadales bacterium. Classification (GTDB taxonomy): domain Bacteria; phylum Pseudomonadota; class Alphaproteobacteria; order Sphingomonadales; family Sphingomonadaceae; genus Sphingorhabdus_B. The sequence goes on along the minus strand of JANLRW010000352.1, from coordinate 2,846 downwards.
CGCATCGAAGGCTTACGCGATGACCGGCTGGCGCATAGGCTATGCCGGCGGGCCTGAGTGGCTGATCAAGGCGATGGCCGATCTGCAATCGCAATCGACCAGCAACCCATGCTCGATTTCGCAATATGCCGTGCTCGCCGCGCTCACCGGGCCGCAAGATTTCTTGCGCGAACGCAACGCCGCGTTCAAGGAACGGCGCGATCTGGTGGTGGCGATGCTGAACGACGCGCCGGGGCTTAGCTGCCCGACGCCCGAAGGTGCATTCTACGTCTATCCCGACGCGTCGGGCGTGATGGGAAAGACCACACCCAAAGGCAAAAAGATCGAAACCGATGCCGACCTGATCGACTATTTCCTTGACGATTACCGTGTTGCAGCGGTGCACGGCGGCGCGTTCGGCCTATCCCCTGGCTTCCGGATTTCTTACGCGACATCTGAAGAGTTGCTCAAGGAAGCGTGCACCCGCATCCAGTCGGCGTGTGCAGCGCTCGTTTGAGCGCAGCTTAACCTAACAAAACGAGCCGTTAAGCCCGACTTAACCGGTGATCTGCTTGAAACCTTTTGCGGCCCGGTAACGTATCTATCGGTATTTGCGAATAGGCAGCTAGAACCGAGAACAACATGAACCGTATTTTCAACTTCGTGCGATCAGATCTTTTCCTCAGCCTCGCGGGCGGTTTCGCCCTTGGCGTTGCGGGATTAGCAGTGATCCAGCCTGCGAGCGCCGATATCGGCCATGCGGGCGCAGCGAAGTCGATATCGGTCGGAGCGCCTGTCCATGAAGAAATCACGCCAGCTAAATAAACTTGCTCTTCGCCTGCTGCCACTCGCGGCGGCATTTGCTCTTACCGCCGCGTGCGGGACAGGTGGAACCTCGCTGATTGGCAGCGCCGAAGCCGCCGAAGGCATCCGCATTGCTGCGCCTGCCGCTCCTATCGTCGAAACCAAAGGCACACAGACTGCGGTCTTTGCCGGTGGGTGCTTCTGGGGCATCGAGGGTGTGTTCGAACATGTGGAGGGGGTCATCAGCGCGGAGTCGGGCTATTCGGGCGGGACCAAGGCCAATGCCGATTATGACACCGTCAGCGGCGGTCGCACCGGTCATGCCGAGTCAGTGCGTATCCGTTATAATCCAGCTTTGGTCAGTTATAACGACTTGCTGCACATCTTCTTTTCGGTGACGCACGACCCGACGCAGCTTAATCGCCAAGGTCCGGACACTGGTAGCCAATACCGCACCGCGATTTTCCCCGCGACGCCTGCACAAGGCAAAGCAGCTAGCGCCTATATCGCGCAACTGGGAAAGGCAGGCGTGTGGAAAAAGCCGATTGTGACGAAGATCGAGGAATACAGCTTCTTCCCGGCGGAGACCCATCATCAGGACTTCATGGCGAAGAACCCGGCGCATGGCTATATTGTCGCATGGGACAAGCCCAAGGTCGCCAATTTAAAACGACTGTTTCCCAACCGTTATCGCTAGCAACGTAAATAGCCCAACGCCGCGCGCACCGCTTCGTCTTCGGCGACATTCAGCATCGGCGGGTTGCGGTTGGCCCAGCTGTCGGTCGCGGCTCGGACCAAAGCAGGCAGAGTGATGACCGCGCGGTCCACGTCGACATCACCGATCTCCGCGGCGTGGCGCGACAGTAACCCCCGCACCAATTCACCGCCTTGATCGAGATATGCGGTCAGTTCGGCATCCAACGGCAACCGCGCTTCCTCATGGTCGATAGCCGATGCCAGCAGGCTGTTGTCATGGTGATGCTGCATCGCCGCGCGCACGATGACGCGGACGGTCGTTGCCAAATCTGCATCCTCCACTGACGCCACAGCCTGCGCTACTGACGCCAGTTTGCTTTGCTGCTGCCGGTGGATCAAAGCGACCATAAGCGCATCCTTGTTGCCGAAATATTGGTAGAGACTGCCGATACTGACCCCTGCCCGCTCGGCCACAGCATTGGTATTGAACGCTGCCAGTCCGCCAGCTGCGATTATCTGAGCAGCAGCCTCAAGGATTGCGCCGTGCGTTGCGCGCACGAGCCTGACGCGGTGCTTTTCTGGGAGCGATGGGCTGCGGCATAATGATAAACTCTGCTTCGTCGAATGCGAGTATGAATATGAGTAATTATTCATATAATTGACCGTAGCGCAATAAGGAACGACTTATGCCCGAACCGACATTACTCGCCGAGCGCGAAAATTTCATGCAATTCTATTGCGGGGCCTACCGCAACGATCATTCCGCATGGCCCAACCGCGCGCTCCACATTACGGGCACAATTGGTGGGTTGGCGCTGGTGGCGGCAAGCCTAACCGTCATCCCGGTCTGGTGGGTGATGGCATTTCCCATTGTCCATGTCGTGCCCGGCTTAATTGGGCACCGCCTGTTCGACCGGAATGTGCAGCTTGGCGATCTTCGGATATTTCAGCGCAATTATCCTGCGCACTGGTACATGGCGGCAAATCATATCGTGACGGCGCAAACCGCGTGGAATATCGCGACGTTAAAATCATTTCGGCGCGGCAGATAGAGTCGGTCACCCGCGATAGGCCGGGATCGCCCAGCCTTTAAGTATCGCCATCGCACGAAGGGCAAAGCCGGCGGCGGCGCTTATAATCGCAGCGGCCAAGACTGGCATTCCGAACCAGAGCAGCAGACCAAACAAACCTGAGGCAAGCGCGGCGGCAGTGACGTAAATTTCCGGCTTGAGCAGGATCGATGGCTCACCGGCCAGCACGTCGCGGATGATGCCGCCGACGCAGGCGGTGATGACGCCCATCATCATCGCGGGGAGCAAAGGCACGCCAAGCGTCAGCGATTTCCAAGTGCCGAACACCGCGTAAAT
>JANLRW010000405.1:0-5187 GCA_031361925.1 Sphingomonadales bacterium | reverse complement strand
GCATCGACCTTTGCCTCGGCGGCATCGAGCGCGGCGCTGAAGAGGGGCAGGTCGCCGAGCCCAGCCGCCAGCCCGCCGGTTTCCGCGCGGCCTTTTTCGAGTTTTTCCAACACCGTCTTTGCGCGCGCCACCACCTGCGGTGGCAGGCCAGCGAGTTTGGCGACGGCAATACCATAGCTTCGGTCGGCGGGACCATCCGCCAGTTCGTGGAGCAACACGAGATCGCCCTTATATTCTTTCGCGCGGACATGATGCAGCGAGAGCGCGTCGAGGCTATCGGCGAGCCGCGTCAGTTCGTGATAATGCGTCGCGAACAGGCAGCGGCAGCGATTGGCTTCGTGGATACCCTCAACAACTGCCCAGGCAATGGCAAGGCCGTCATAGGTCGAGGTGCCACGCCCGACTTCGTCGAGGATCACAAAGCTCCGCTCGGTCGCCTGCGCCATAATCGCCGCCGTTTCGACCATCTCGACCATGAAGGTCGAACGCCCTCGTGCCAGATTGTCCGACGCGCCAACACGGCTGAACAGTCGGTCGACCAGCCCTAACCGCGCCGACGTTGCGGGGACATAGCTGCCCGCCTGCGCGAGCAGAACGATCAGCGCGTTTTGCCGCAGGAAAGTTGATTTTCCCCCCATATTTGGGCCGCTGACCAGCCACAGTCTTGTGTCGGGCGCGAGGTTGCAATCGTTCGAGATAAACCGGTCCCCCGACTTGGCCAGCGCGCTTTCGACCACCGGATGCCGCCCGCCTTCGATATGCAGTTCGGGCGCGTCGATGAAGGCAGGTTTGCACCAACCACCCTCCGCCGCGCGTTCCGCAAGCGCCGCCGCCACATCAATCCGCGCCAGCGTATCGGCGCTTGCGGCAATCGCATCGCGGCGATCCATGACATGCGCGATCAATTCTTCGAGATGCGATGCCTCCGCAGCCAAAGCATGACCGCCCGCCTGCGTGATGCGGATTGCTTCTTCGTGCAACTCCGGCGAATTGAACCGCACCGCACCCGCCATCGTCTGCCGGTGAGCAAAGCCAGTGCCGGGTGCCATCAGCGCATCCCCGTGCTTGGCAGGCACCTCGACGAAATAACCGAGCACGGCGTTATGACGGATCTTCAGCGCGGCAACACCGGTCGCATCGCGGTAGCGGGCCTCAAGCTGCGCAATCGCCTGCCGCCCGTCGCGCCCCGCGACACGCAGTGCATCGAGCGCGGCATCATAGCCCTCGGATATGTAACCACCCTGCCCGGTGTCGGTGGGCGGCGAGGCGACCAACGCGCGCTGAAACAGATCGACCATTGCGCCATGCCCGTCGAGCGTTGGCAACAATTGTTCAAGCAGTGCTGGCCGGTCCGCCATCGCCCCCAGCCGCTCACGCAGCGCCCTTGCGCCATCCAAGCCATCGCGGATCTGCCCGACATCGCGCGGGCTTCCGCGTCCGGCGACGACTCGGCCGAGGGCGCGGGCGATATCGGGGAGTTGCCGTAATGCCATGCGCACCGCATCGCGCAGCAACGGCGCATCATGGAACCATTGCACCAACGAAAGCCTCGATTCGATCTTCGCCCGGTCCATCAACGGTGCTGCCAAGTCCGCCGCCAATTGCCGCGCACCCGCGCCCGTGATCGTCCGGTCAACCTCGGCGAGAAGCGAACCGGCGCGACTGCCTTTGCTCGCGGCGTTGATTTCCAGGCTATCGCGCGTTGCCTGGTCGATCAGCAAATGTTCGTTCACCTCGCGCCGCACCGGCATTTTAAGGAACGGCATCTTGCCCTGCCCGGCGTGCGCGAGGTAAGCGATTAGGCCTCCCGCTGCGGCCAGTTCGGCGCGCGATAGCGACCCGATGGCATCGACGCTCGCCAATGCAAAATGCCGTTTGAGCGCAGCTTCACCAGCCGCACTGTCATAGTCGGTGCGGGGCCGTGTTATCGAATCAAACGGCGCGTATTCAAACCCCTCAGGCACAACCAATTCGCTGGCCGACAGGCGCGCCAATTCGGCCTCCAGCGCTCCGGGCGTAACCGTCACCAATTCAAAATAGCCTGTCGAAATGTCAGCAGCCGCGATACCAATCGCATCCCCGACCGGTGCCAGCGCGACCAGCATGTTCGATGCCCAGCTGTCGAGCAAGCTGTCCTCGGTCAGCGTCCCCGCCGTTACGAAACGAACAATATCGCGCGACACCAACGTCTTCGATCCACCACGCGCCTTGGCGACCTCAGGGCTTTCTGTCTGTTCGGCAATCGCCACCCGGTGACCGCCCTTGATCAACCGCGCCAGATAGCCCTCGGCGCTATGCACCGGCACCCCGCACATCGGGATTGGCCGCCCGTCATGTTCGCCGCGCGACGTTAGCGCGATATCGAGCGTCGCAGCGGCGATGCGGGCATCGTCGAAAAACAGTTCGAAAAAGTCGCCCATCCGGTAGAAGAGCAGGCAATCGCCCGCTTTGGCTTTGAGCGCCAAATACTGCACCATCATAGGTGTCGGTGTTGACATGCCGGGCAATGGCGCGGTTTTGGCTGGGCGGGAATCCATGCGATATGCTTAAACTGTTGAGCGGTTGAGGCAATGTCGGGCTTGGCCCTATCTGTGGAAATTCGGGGCAACCCGCTTGCGGGGTTGCGCCAAATACCTGTCTACCGCTAGGGCGGAGGGGACGCATCGAAAATTAGAACGGCCCGAAAATGAACGACAGCGACGTCCAGTTTACCGCGCAGGAAGCCCTTGATTTCCACTCGCAAGGCCGACCCGGCAAGATCGAGATTGTCGCCACCAAGCCGATGGCGACGCAGCGCGACCTGAGCCTCGCTTATTCGCCCGGGGTCGCGGTGCCAGTGCAGGCCATCTACGACGATCCAGCCACCGCTTATGATTATACCGCGAAAGGCAATCTGGTTGCGGTGATTTCGAATGGCACCGCGATTCTCGGCATGGGCAATCTGGGCGCGCTCGCCTCGAAGCCGGTGATGGAGGGCAAGGCTGTTTTGTTCAAACGCTTCGCCGATGTGGACAGCATCGACATCGAAGTGAAGACCGAGGATGCGCAGCGTTTCATCGACGCGGTCGAATTGCTCGAACCGACCTTTGGCGGCATCAATCTGGAAGACATTGCCGCGCCCGACTGCTTCGTGATCGAGCAGACCTTGAAAGAGCGCATGAATATTCCGGTTTTTCACGACGACCAGCATGGCACTGCGATTATCGCCGCGGCCGGCCTGATCAACGCCTGCGAACTCACCGGGCGCAGCCTGAAAGACATCAAGGTTGTTTGCAACGGCGCAGGGGCAGCAGCGATCGCGTGCACCGAGCTTATCAAGGCAATGGGTGTGCCGCACGGCAATGTTATCATGTGCGACCGAAAGGGTGTGATTTATCAAGGCCGCCTAGACGGCATGGACCAGTGGAAATCGGCGCATGCCGTGCCAACCGAGGCGCGCCATCTGGCCGAGGCAATTGTCGGGGCAGATGTCTTTCTCGGCCTGTCCGCCGCCAATTCGCTCAGCGCCGAAATGGTGGGGAGCATGGCCCCCGAACCCATCATTTTCGCGATGGCCAACCCCGATCCCGAAATCTCGCCGCTGGTCGCCCGCGCTGCGCGGCCCGATGCTATTATCGCCACCGGCCGGTCTGATTTCCCCAATCAGGTCAACAACGTTCTATGCTTCCCGTTCCTGTTCCGAGGCGCGCTTGATGTTCGCGCGACCACGATCAACGAACCGATGAAGATTGCGGCCGCCAATGCGCTGGCACAACTGGCGCGCGAAACCGTGCCTGAGGAAGTCGCGGCGGCTTATGGCGGGTTGGTCCATAAATTCGGGCGTGATTATATCATTCCTTCACCGTTCGACCCGCGCCTAATGGAGATTGTCGCTTCTGCCGTCGCAAAAGCAGCGATGGATTCAGGTGTCGCCCAAAAGCCGATAGCGGATATGGCCGCTTACCGTGCAGAATTGCGTGCTCGGCTCAACCCGACGACTTCGGTTCTGACTCAAGTCTATGAGGCTGCGCGCGCGAAGCCCAAGCGCGTAATCTTTGCCGAGGCCGAAGAGGATGTCGTGCTGCGTGCGGCAGTCCAGTTCAAAAACGATGGCTACGGCATCCCGGTGTTGGTCGGACGCGACGTTGCAGTCACCGAAAAGCTGCGCGAACTGGGTGCCGATCCCGATACGTTCGAAATTCACAACAGCGTCACCAGTAATCTGGTGGAGCGAATGGTTGAAAAGCTCTACATCCGGTTGCAACGACGCGGTTATTTGCGGCGCGATATCGTGCGTATGGTCAACCGGGACCGCAATATCTTTGGCGCGATGTTGCTGCAGATGGATCAAGCTGATGCCATGATCACCGGCGTTACCCGGCCGTTTGCCGATACGATGCGCGAGTTGCGGCGGGTGCTTGACCCTAAAAAGGGCCAGACACCGTTCGGTGTGCACGTGATGGTCGGCAAAAGCCACACCGTGTTCATTTCGGACACCACAGTCAACGAACGGCCGACGGCGTCAGAACTGGCCGATATCGCCGAACAGACGGCGATGGTCGCGCGGCGGATGGGGCACACGCCGCGCGTTGCTTTCCTGTCGTTTTCGACCTTCGGCAATCCGCACGGCAACTGGCTTGACAATATTCGCGGCGCGGTCGCGTTGCTTGACGAGCGCAAACCCAATTTCGAATATGAAGGCGATATTCCGCCCGACGTCGCGCTCAATCCAGCGATGATGGCGCGTTACCCGTTTTGCAGGCTCTCAGGCCCTGCCAATGTGCTGGTGATGCCAGGGCTGCAGTCCGCCAATCTGAGCGCAAAACTCTTACGCGAACTCGGCGGTGATCAGGTGATCGGACCGATGCTGGTGGGAATCGAGCGCCCCGTCCAGATTGCAACAATGGCGTCGAGCGCCAGCGATTTGGTCACGCTGGCGGTGCTGGCGGCAGCCGGGGTAGTCGAATAAAGCCTAGTTCGGGCTGTTCGGTGTGCTGCCTTGGCCGCTGCCCGCGCCGACCGATCCGATATTGCCGAAAACTTCTTCAAAGAAGCTCGCATTGCGACCAAGCGTCGGCGTCTTGTCCCCATTCGGGCTTATATTGGCAATATTTTCGATGCCGGACTTGTTCGCAGAAACAACATTCCCGCCAGCGTCAAACCGCACCTTCAACACATATTGGCTGGTCGCCTTGGGCTGGGCAAAGG
>JANLRW010000288.1:0-11139 GCA_031361925.1 Sphingomonadales bacterium | reverse complement strand
ACCGCATCAAGCGTCTGCCGCCTTACGTCATCGCTGAAGTCAATGCGATGCGTGCGGCGGCCCGAGCGGCTGGAGAGGACATTATCGACCTTGGCATGGGCAACCCCGATTTGCCGCCGCCGCCGCATGTCATCGAAAAGCTCGTCGAAGTTGCGCAAAAGTCCGACGCGCATGGCTATTCGGCATCGCGCGGGATTCCGGGGCTTCGCAAGGCGCAGGCCAATTATTATGCGCGCCGTTTCGGGGTCGAAGTCGATGCCGAAAGCGAAGTCGTGGTGACGATGGGATCGAAGGAAGGGCTCGCCAGCCTCGCCACCGCGATCACCGCGCCGGGCGATGTGGTGCTCGCGCCCAATCCGAGCTACCCCATCCACACCTTCGGCTTCATCATTGCGGGCGCTACGATCCGCTCGGTGCCGACAACGCCGGACGAAAATTACTTCCGCGCGCTCGACCGGGCGATGGTCTTTACCGTTCCGCGCCCGTCGATCCTTGTGGTCAACTATCCATCAAACCCGACGGCAGAGACCGTGGACCTCGCCTTTTACGAACGGCTCGTGGCGTGGGCGAAGGATAACAAGGTCTGGATCTTGTCCGACCTTGCCTATTCCGAGCTCTACTTCGACGGCAATCCGACGCCGTCGATTTTGCAGGTTGCAGGGGCCAAGGACGTTGCGGTCGAGTTCACCTCTTTGTCCAAAACCTATTCGATGGCTGGCTGGCGGATCGGCTTTGCGGTCGGCAACAAACAACTGATTGCGGCGATGACTCGCGTGAAGAGCTATCTCGATTATGGTGCCTTCACCCCAATCCAGGCCGCCGCCTGCGCCGCGCTCAACGGCCCGCAGGATATCGTCGAGACAAACCGGGCACTCTACCACAAGCGCCGCGACGTCCTGGTCGAGGCATTCGGTCGGTCGGGCTGGGACATCCCGCCACCGCGCGCGTCGATGTTTGCATGGGCACCGTTGCCACCAGCCTTGGCGCATCTGGGCAGCCTTGAATTTTCCAAGCAATTGCTCACCCACGCCAAGGTCGCGGTGGCACCCGGCGTCGGCTATGGCGAGGACGGCGAGGGCTTTGTCCGCATCGCGATGGTCGAAAACGAGCACCGCCTCCGCCAAGCCGCACGAAATGTGAAGCGCTACCTTCAGTCAATGGGCGTCAACACCCCCGGCCAGTCGAAGGCGATCTGAACGCTTCCGCAGAAGCGCCATAATTACGCCTCGAGCGGATCATCCCCATATTTGTTCGGGCCGGATGTGCCTTTCATGCAAAACCAGATGAGATTTCCTATGCTGGAAATTGTGCCAAGAATTGGTATCGCCCCGAGCACCGCAAATAACAGCAAAAACCAGCCGGATTGGTCCAAATCATGCCAGCGACGTACAGTGACTGCAATTCCCGGAATAAAGAAAATAACAAGGTAGGCTAAAACAAAAAAGATCAAGAGCCCGGTGCCGAGGCTGCTCATTTCTGCCTCCGATTCAGGAGAGACACCAGCTAACACGAAGAACACCAAGAAAAAGGCGATCATAAACAGGGCCTGCAGCAGAGCAAACATCCAATATTCGGCTCGACATGACCGGCCTTCGAAATCTGCATAACGGTTATAAGGTAAAAGCATCCAGTTCATGATATTGCCTCCTAGCGTCCAAGACCTGACACGCCTCCAATCGCTTCATACCAAGACGCTGAATGCTTGCAACATTTCTTGGTTTCGGTCAGTAAACGTGAATGCCACGCACCGATTTCGCCTTCCATCATCGTTTTCGTGTGCGTTGGTCAGAGACCGACGCGCAAGGGGTCGTCTTCAATGCGCGCTATCTCGACTACGCCGACATCGCGATCACCGAATATTGGCGCGCGGCCAAATTGCGCGAGAAAGCTGACAATGAGCCGCTCGAGTTTCACGTCAAGAAGGCAACGGTCACGTGGTTCGCGCCGATCAAACCCGTCGAAATGATCGAAGTGATGGCCCGCACCGTAGCCAGCGGCCGAACCAGCATGACTCAGATGGTCGAAATCCACGGTGCCCGCGACAACGGTGCCGACGACTTACGCGCCGTTGTTGATATCGTCAGCGTTCATGTTGATTTGGCGCTGCACAGGCCGGTTCCATTGCCCGAATGGATCGCCCCGATGTTCACCGAATTCGACGCACGCGCAGGGAGCATCGGACTTGCCGCCGAAAAGGTGCAAGGCTAAGGCCCGCAAATGCAGTTGCTCCGAGATTCTCTTCTGTCGGTCGCGTTGATGGTTGGAACCGCCTCCCTTGGATCGTGCAAGCCTCCCCACACCGAGACTGACCGGTTGGAAACCTCAAAAGAGTTCCCGAAACCTTTTCGCGCCGTGTCGCAAGCCGGGGATACGCAATTTTCCACCGAAGCGGCACGCGATGAGGCGGGCGAGGCTAAATTCGTCATGGACTGGGCGGGTATTCAGCTGGGGACTACGGTGGCCGATATCGGGGCGGGCGAAGGCTATTATACCATTCGACTGGCCGAACGCGTCGGTGCCAAAGGACGCGTTCTGGCGCAGGATATTAACCGTGGCGCGCTTAACCGGCTCGGTGAACGCGTCAACCGCGAACGGCTGGACAACGTAGCGATAACCGAGGGTGCGCTCGACGACCCGCGCTTGCCCGAAAACAGCTTTGACCGGGTATTCATGGTCCATATGTATCATGAGGTCGGCGAGCCTTATGCCTTTTTATGGCGGCTCCGTCCCGCGCTGGCAAAGGGCGGTCAAGTGATCGTCGTCGACCGTGACCGGCCGACAGACCGCCACGGCATTCCGCCAAAACTGCTGTTCTGCGAGTTTGCGGCCGTAGGTTACCGGCTGACCGGGTTCAGCGAGCAGCTCAATCTGGGCGGCTATATTGCGCGGTTCGAGTTGTCCGGCGAACGACCCGAACCCGGCGCGATAAAGAACTGCGGCACTGATCCTAAAAAATGACCCCCCAACCCCGTTAGGGGTGGAGGGTCAAGCAGCAAACCTGCCATTGGGGTTCGGGGGATTGGCAGGTGGCAAATGATGCAAAATCGAGCGTCGCGCGACCGAATAGATTTAGAATAGATACAAGATTTTACACATTCGTGTCAAAATCACCGGTGGAGCCAAATTAATCACCGTCAAACGCGATCAGGCTTTGTGGATTTACACCAGCAGCCTTCAGCTTCATCGCTCCACCGAGATCGGGCAAATCGACGATAAACAGTGCCTGATCGACCAGACCGCCTGCTTGCCTGATGAGCGACACGCCAGCCATTGCAGTACCCCCCGTGGCAATCAGGTCGTCAACCAGCAACACCTTCTGTCCGGACTGCACATGGCCCACGTGCATTTCTATCCGGTCGCTGCCATATTCTAGGCTGTAGTCAGTGCCAATCTTCTCGCCCGGTAACTTACCCGGTTTGCGCAGCATCAGTTTTCCCAAGCCCAGCGCGTAAGATAAACCAGCCGCTACCACAAAACCGCGCGCTTCGATCCCTGCAATCAAGGTCGTGTCTGGGGCCACCATCGCCGCCAGCCGGTCGATTGTCGCCCGAAAACCGGGGCCGTCGAGCAGCAATGTTGAGACATCGCGAAACATGATACCCGGCTTTGGGTAGTCAGGGACGTTGCGGATAAGCACAGCTAGATCGGCATTTTCATTCATAATCGACGTCTGCCCACATCCTTTGAAAGTTTCAAAGAAAAAGCGGATGATCCAAGGTCAGTTTGCCAGTTGACGTTTACGTAAACGTTCACTATCCCAAAGATGCGTTTTTGAGGAGAATCACTGTGCAATTGGAATTCAGCCCCGAAGAAATCGCCTTCCAGCAGGAAGTGCGCACATTCATCGCCGAGAATTATCCCGAAAATCTGCGTTCAGTGCAAGACGAAGGGCATGATCTTTCTAAGGAGGATTTCCTCTCATGGCACCGGATACTCGCCAAAAAAGGCTGGATCGCCCCGGCTTGGCCGGTCGAATATGGCGGCACCGGCTGGACCCCGACGCAGCGCTTCATCTGGTCCGAAGAGCTTGCGCACGCCGATTGCGTCGGCACGATGCCTTTCGGCCTGTCGATGGTCGGCCCGGTTATTTATACTTTCGGCACACCCGAGCAGAAAGCACGGTTCCTGCCCGGCATCCTGTCGGGCGATGATTGGTGGTGTCAGGGTTATTCCGAACCCGGTGCCGGTTCGGATCTCGCCTCGCTGCGCACCAAGGCGGTGCGGGATGGCGATCACTATATCGTCAACGGCCAGAAGACTTGGACGACAATGGCGCAGTATGCCGACTGGGGCTTTTTCCTCGTCCGCACCGACAATGACGCCAAGGCGCAGGAAGGCATCAGCTTTCTGCTGATCGACATGAAGTCGCCGGGCGTCACCGTTCGCCCGATCATCACTCTAGGCGGCGAGCATGAGGTCAATGAGGTCTGGCTCGAGGAAGTCCGCGTCCCCGTCGACCAGCGCGTCTACGAAGAGAATAAGGGCTGGACCTGCGCGAAGTTTTTGCTGGCACACGAACGCACCGGCATTGCTGCAGTTGCCCGGTCGAAGCGCGGCGTCGAGAAGATCAAGGAAATCGCGCGGACCGAAATGGACGGCGACAAGCCTTTGCTTGCCAACGCCTTTTTCAAGCGCAAAATTTCCGAACTGGAAATCGACCTGACCGCATTGGAATTCACCGAACTGCGCAGCCTTGCAGGCGTTGCCGCTGGCAAGGGTCCGGGGCCCGAGTCGAGCTTGCTCAAGATCAAGGGTAGCGAAATCCAGCAGCGGATTACCGAACTCGCATTGGAAGCGGTCGGCCATTACGGCGCACCCTATTTCCGCGGCTTTGGTGAGGGTGATAACGAGCATCCCATCGGCCCCGATTACGCCCACCGCGCCGCACCGACTTATTTCAACGCGCGCAAGACGACGATTTATGGCGGGTCGAACGAAATCCAGCGTAATATTATTGCGAAGATGGTGCTGGGAATATAATTTTTACTCGCCCCGTCACCCTGAACTTAGTTGAGGGTCCATCTTCCTGATAGCTCAGTTGTTGCTGCACGGTGGATGCTGAAACGAGTTCAGCATGACGGGCCTTAGGACGGGACTAATAATAATGGATTTCAGCTACACCGAAACGCAGGACATGATCCGCGAGACACTCAGCCGGTTTCTGGCCGATACTTACACGTTTGACGCGCGAAGCAAGATGATCGCCAGTGACAGCGGGCGTGACCCAGGCGTCTGGAAGGCGCTCGCACAAGACCTTGGCATGTTGGGAGCTGCGTTCAGCGAAGACCATGGCGGGCTCGGCGGGGGGCATCTGGAAAATGCGCTGATTATGGAAGAATTGGGCAAGGTTATGGCGATCGAGCCTTATCTCCAGACTGTCGTCTTGGGCGGCGGAGCGTTGAAGGCGGTTGGCGGCGCGGTTGCCGATGCAGTTATTCCCGAAATCATTGGCGGCAATGTCATCATCGCCTTTGCCTATGCGGAACCGCAGGGCCGGTATAATCTGGCCAACGTTCGCACGACCGCAAAAAAGGACGGCGCGGGCTACGTGCTGAGCGGCCACAAGGGCGTGGTCTATGCAGCACCTTGGGCCACGCATTTGCTGGTTACCGCGCGCACCGGCGGGTCGGGAAGCGAAGCGGAGGGTGTCTCGCTGTTTCTGATCGACGCCAAATTGGCAGGCATCGTTCGGCGGGACTACCCGACGGTCGATGGTTTCCAGGCGTCTGAGGTCTATTTCGAGAATGTCGCCATTCCCGGCGATGCGTTGCTGGGCGGCGAAGGCGCTGGCCTTCCGATCATCGAGCAGATTGTAGATGAAGCGACTGTCGCGGTGTGCGCCGAGGCCTGCGGCGTCACGTTCAAGCTGCACGAGGGTACGCTCGAATATGCCAAACAGCGCAACCAGTTCGGCCAGCCAATCTCGCGCTTTCAGGTATTGCAGCACCGCATGGTCGATATGTTCATGGAGGTCGAACAATCGAAGTCGATGACGACGATGGCGACGCTCAAGCTCGATTTGCCCGCCGCCGAACGTATGGCAGCGGTGTCAGCTTGTAAGGCGAAGGTGAGCCGCTCGGCGAGATTTGTCGGCCAGAATGCGATCCAGACGCACGGCGGCATCGGCATCACACAGGAACTTGCCATCGGCCATTATTTCAAGCGCGCGACGATGATCGAGAATCAATTTGGCGCGGCGGATCACCATTATGACCGGTTTGAACGGCTGACTTTAGCGGATTAATTTGCCAAATCAAATTATTGTGCACTGCAACATTTTTTGTTGACATCGCCTGCCCGACTCATTATTGTGCAGTGCAACACAACAGAAATGGTGCACGATATGGCCAGCAAAGCAACACCCCCCGCAACGACGAAAACCGCAAAGCCTGCGGCACTTAAAGCTGCGCCTGCCAAAGCGGCAAATGTTGCTGCGAAGGTTGAGGCGGAAGTGCCTGCGCCGGTTGCTGCAAAGACAGTTCCCGCAAAGGTTGAGGCCGCAACGCCTGCACCGGCGCTGGTCACGAAGATCGTTTCTGTCGAACCCACCCCGATTGCTCAAGGAGTAACGAAGATGACTGATACTGTTAAAGCCACCACCGAAAAGATGACCGAAAAAGCTGGCGAATATTTCGCTGATATCCGCGAAAAGGCAAGCGAAGCCGCTGAAAAGGGCAAGAAGTACGCCGCTGACGCCGTTGAATTCAACAAGGCGAATGTCGAAGCGATGATCGAAGCCGCCAAGATTGCTGCCAAGGGCGCGCAGGACATGGGCAAGACCAACGTCGAATATGCCAAGAAGAATTTCGAAGAAATGCAGGCCGCTGTGAAAGAAATCACTGCCGTTAAGTCGCCAACCGATTTCGTAAAGCTGCAGGGCGAAATGGCTCGCAAGGGCTTCGACACTGCGGTTGCCCAGGCTTCGAAGAACACCGAAGCGATGGTCAAGCTGGTCAGCGATATGTTCCAGCCGATTTCGAACCGCATCGCGGTAACGACCGACCTTTTCAAGAAGGCTGCATAAGCTCTCTTGGAAGTTGTGCCGGTGCGTTTCTGAGCACCTGCCGCCCTCTCTCTCCTCCTCTAAAGGCGGTGGGAAGTCTCGAGCGAACCGGCGCATGAAATATGAAACCGTCCTTTCCCCTGCGGAAAGGGCGGTTTCTTTTTGTGCGGTAAAGAATCCTCCTAAACAGGGCTTGCGGTGACCCCCTACCCTGTCCTATTTTAGCGTAATGCAGATTTTCATGATTGATGATGACGAAGACAAGGGCGGCGGCAGCGGGCGGCCCGGGGTCGGGCTTGCCACGCGCACACGGCCAAAGACACAGAAGCCGAGCCTTTATAAAGTGCTGCTCCTCAACGACGATTACACACCTATGGAATTCGTGGTCCATGTGCTCAAAGCGTTTTTCTCGATGGATACGGACCAAGCGACCCGCGTGATGCTTCATGTCCACCAGAAAGGCGTCGGCGTTTGCGGGATATTCACCTATGAAGTCGCCGAGACAAAGGTGACCCAAGTGATGGATTTTGCTTCGAAAAACCAGCACCCGTTGCAATGCACGCTTGAAAAGGCGTGACAACGGCTGCCCTAATCGTCGGTGCGGGCGATGCGACCGGCGGCGCGATTGCGAAGGCATTTGCGCGTGAAGGGATGACCGCTTGCATCAACCGGCGGGCGCGCAATACCGACCAGCTTGAAGCGCTGGCCCAATCGATCCGCGATGAAGGAAATAAGGCCAAGGCCTATCCCGGTGACGCGCGGATCGAAGAAGAAGTCATAGCGATGGTGGAGGCCATCGAGCGCGATGTCGGACCAATCGAGGTCGCCGTGTTCAACATTGGCGCGAATGTGAATTTTTCGGTGATTGAGACGACCGCGCAGGTTTACCGGAAGGTTTGGGAAATGGCGGCCTTTGCCGGTTTCCTGATGGGGCGCGAGGTCGCCAAACATATGGTCGAACGGCAGCGCGGCACAATCATCTTCACCGGTGCGACGGCCAGCCTTCGCGGCGGCAAGGGTTTTTCGGCATTCTCGGGCGCAAAGGGCGCTTTGCGGATGCTGGCCCAATCCATGGCACGCGAACTAGGGCCGCATAATGTCCATGTCGCACATGTTGTAATCGACGGCGGCATCGACACCGACTTTATCCGCAGCATCCGCCCTGATTTCGACGAGGCGAAGGCAGCGGACAAACTGTTGTCACCTGACGCGATTGCGGCCGCCTATATCAGTTTGCACAAGCAGCATCGGAGCGCGTGGACGCACGAGATGGATTTGAGACCATGGGCCGAGACCTTCTGATGACTAAACGCTTCGAATTTCTCTTCGATTTTGGCGGACCCAACAGCTATCTCGCGCACAAGGTGCTTCCCCAAATCTGTGCGCGGACCGGCGCCGACGTAGTCTATGTGCCGATCCTGCTTGGCGGGCTCTTCAAGATCACGAACAATCAGGCACCGCTCATCCGCTACGCGGAAACCCCGGCAAAGCGCGACTATGAAATGTTGGAGTTCGACCGTTTTGTGAAAGCCCACCAATTGCCATTCAAGATGAACCCGCATTTCCCGATCAATTCGCTACAGCTGATGCGCGGTGCGGTGGCGGCGCAGGATCTGGGTTGCTTCATGCCATATGTCGAGGCGATTATGTCCGCGATGTGGGAGGACGGCGCGAATACCGGAGACGCGGCAGTAGTTACAGATGTGCTCAACAAGGCCGGACTCGATAGCGCCGCGTTACTTGCTAAGGCCGACGATCCCGCAATTAAGGCAGAACTCATCGCCAATACCGAGAATGCCGCGGCGCGCGGTGCCTTTGGTGTTCCCACCTTTTTCATTGGCGACGATATGTTTTGGGGCAAGGAACGTTTGGGCCAAGTATCAGAGGCGCTTGCCAGCTAGGTGATTCCCGTTAAATACGCAGCGATGGATAAGATCATCGTACGCGGCGGAAACGCCCTTAAAGGCAAAATTCCGATATCAGGCGCAAAGAATAGTGCATTGACGCTATTGCCTTGCGCGCTTTTGACCGACGAGCCCCTGACACTGCGGAATTTGCCGCGCCTTGCCGATATTGACGGTTTCCAGCATCTGCTCAACCAATTTGGTATTTCTACCGCGATTGCCGGATCGCGACCCGAAGATTTTGGTCGTGTGATGACGCTGCAAGCAACGCGCCTGACCACGACGGTTGCGCCTTATGAACTGGTCCGCAAAATGCGTGCGTCAATCCTCGTGCTGGGCCCCATGCTGGCGCGTGCAGGCGAAGCGACGGTGTCGTTGCCTGGTGGCTGCGCCATTGGCAACCGGCCCATAGACCTGCATTTGAAGGCACTCGAAGCATTTGGCGCCGAAATTGAAGTTGCGGCAGGCTATGTTAAGGCTGTGGCGGCCAAAGGCCTTCCTGGCGGCAGCTATACGTTCCCCGTGGTTTCGGTCGGCGCGACCGAGAACGCATTGATGGCGGCGTCGCTGGCCAAAGGCACATGCGTCTTGCACAATGCCGCGCGAGAGCCCGAGATTGTCGATCTGTGCAATCTGCTCGTCGATATGGGTGCAGAGATTGAGGGGATCGGCAGTTCCGATCTTATCATCCACGGCAAGGACCGTCTGCACGGTGCCACTTACGCGGTGATGAGCGACCGGATCGAAGCGGGCAGTTACGCGTGCGCTGCCGCAATCACCGGCGGCGATGTTGAATTGATTGGTGCAAAGGCCAGTGAAATGGACGCCACGGTCAATGCGCTCCGTGAAGCAGGTGTCACCGTTGAAGACACTAAAAGCGGTATCCGCGTGGCATCCGACGGCAAGCTCAAACCGCTCACCATCTCAACCGCTCCTTATCCGGGTTTCGCCACTGACATGCAGGCGCAGTTCATGGCGATGCTGTGCATGGCTGACGGTGCAAGTGTCTTGACCGAAACGATTTTCGAAAACCGTTACATGCACGTGCCGGAGTTAAACCGGATGGGTGCGCATATCGAAACCAAAGGCCGCACCGCGATTGTCCACGGCGTCAAAGGCATGACCGGCGCGCCGGTGATGGCAACTGACCTGCGCGCTTCGATGAGTCTAGTGATCGCTGGGCTGGTTGCAGACGGCGAGACGCATGTCAGCCGTCTATACCACCTCGACCGTGGCTATGAGCGGCTGGAAGAAAAGCTGCAACTGGTCGGCGCGGACGTCGAACGTGTAGGTTCCGATTAGGCCGATAGACGACGCCCCTTGCCAAGGATGCATTTTTGCGGCATTTTCGTGTAGATTAAAATGACAGTGCAAACGACATTACCCAAAAGATTCCATCATCCAATTCTGGAAGCCATCCGGCATAGCCCAATTGCAACCGTGGTCAGCGACCCGCTACAAGCCGACAATCCCTTAATCGCTGTGAACGCCGCCTTTTGCGCCATGACCGGGTACAGCGAAGAAGAATCGGTTGGCCGGAACTGTCGGTTCCTGCGCGGACCTGACACCGAAAACTCGCAAACCGAAAAATTGCGCGAATCGATTTTCGCACGCCGCCCTGCACTCGCCGAGTTAATCAATTATCGCAAAGACGGCTCGCCATTTCGCAACGCGGTAATGATTGCTCCATTATTTGACGATGATGGCGAACTTGAATTATTCGTCGGTTCACAAATCGAAGTTCTCCCCGATGAAGAGAGCATTGCCCTCGTTCGTCAGCAGCAGGCGGCAGAAATAGTCGACCGTCTGTCCCCGCGCCAGCGCGAAATATTGCAGCAAATGGCACAAGGGTTTCGCACTAAACAAATCGCTTACAGGCTGTCATTGAGTGAAAAGACGGTGCAGATGCACCGGATGCTCATGTTCAAAAAGCTGGCTACATCAAACGCCGCTGACGCGGTTCGGATTGCTGTCGAAGCCGGTTTATAGTGACGATTTTATACAGGCCTAATCCGGTATTGGGTTTGTTGGGCGCTGATGTAGGTTATATCGACAGACAGCAGGTATTTTTAGCCGTTAAGCGCATTTGGATTTTTCTTCCTTTATTTTCCAAGTCGCCTTTTACACACGACGTCGGCAATCCCCCCGCCGATAGTGGCGGCCAACTCTGCAGGCGAGCCTGTTACTGAAGACGAAACGTATAACCCAAGGGATTTGGAAATTTTCCCCGGG
>JANLRW010000280.1:0-4340 GCA_031361925.1 Sphingomonadales bacterium | reverse complement strand
CAACCTTGCTTTGGTGACGACGCGCGATGAGGCCGATGCGCTCGAACTGGCGCGGCATGACTTCGCGCATGTGCTGGCGGAGGCAGTGCAGTCGCTGTTTCCCGGCACGCAGATTACCTTCGGCCCGTCGACCGATGATGGTTTCTACTATGACTTCGCGCCGCCAGCCGAACGCGGGCCATTTGTCGATGACGAACTGCCGCTGATCGAGGCCGAGATGCGCCGCATCATCGCCGCCGACCAACCGCTGATCCGCGAAGTATGGTCGAGAGCCGATCTGATTGCCAAGTGGCAGGCCGACGGCGAAAGCTTCAAGGCCGAATGGGCGGCGGAATTGCCCGGCGACGAAGAGTTAACGGTCTACCGCTCCGGCAATTGGATGGATATGTGCCGCGGTCCGCATCTGGCCTCGACCGGCAAGCTCGATCCGGCGGCGTTCAAGCTGATGCGCGTGTCGGGTGCCTATTGGCGCGGTGACCAGAAGAATGCGCAGCTGACGCGGATTTACGGCACTGGCTGGCTGAACAAGAAGCAGCTTGATGCGCATCTGATGCGATTGGAAGAAGCCGCCAAACGCGACCACCGGCGCATCGGGGCGGACATGGACCTGTTCCATTTGCAGGCCGAGGCGCAAGGTTCGGTTTTTTGGCATCCCAAAGGCTACGTCATCTATCGCGCCTTGGAAGACTATATGCGCCGGGCGATTCACGGTGCGGGCTACCGCGAGATCAAAACCCCGCAGCTGATGGACGTCAAACAATGGGAGCAATCGGGCCATTGGGGCAAATATGCCGAGAATATGTTTGCCGTTCCCGACATCGTTCCTGATGGCGAAGACGGTGCACCCACGGTAGCTGCCGATGCCGACTGGATGGCAATCAAGCCGATGAACTGTCCCGCGCATGTCATCGTGTTCAAACAGGGGATCAAAAGCTACCGCGACCTGCCGTTGCGTTTTTACGAAAATGGCTGCTGCCACCGTAACGAGGCACATGGCGCGCTGCACGGCATCATGCGCGTGCGGCAGTTTACGCAGGACGATGCGCATATTTTCTGCCGCGAAGACCAGATTGTCGAAGAGGCACGCGCCTTTTGCGAACTGGCCGACCGTATCTACAAGGATTTCGGCTTTAATTATGCGGTCAAGCTCGCGCTGCGTCCCGACAAGCGCTTCGGTTCCGAACAAGATTGGGACAAGGCCGAGGCCGAACTGCGCGAAGCGGTTATCCGCGCCGGAATGGCGACGCCCGAATATGGCTGGGAAGAACTGCCCGGCGAAGGCGCATTTTACGCGCCAAAGCTCGAATGGCATCTGACCGATGCCATCGGCCGGACATGGCAGGTCGGCACGCTCCAGTCCGACCGGGTGCTGCCGGAACGGCTCGATGCCTCTTACGTCGGCGAGGATGGCGCGCGTCACCGCCCGGTGATGCTGCACCGCGCGATTTTTGGTGCCTATGAGCGCTTTATCGGCATCCTGATCGAGGAATATGCAGGCCGCTTCCCGGTTTGGCTTGCGCCAGTTCAAGCGGTGGTGGCGACGATTGTGTCCGATGCCGATGCCTATGGCGCAGAGGTCACCGCCAAGCTGAAAGCCGCTGGCATTCGCGTCGAGAGCGACTTCCGCAACGAAAAGATCAACTACAAAGTCCGCGAACATAGCCTCGCCAAGGTGCCGCATTTACTGGTCGTGGGAATGCGCGAGGCCGAGGAAGGCAAGGTCGCGATCCGGTCGCTGGGTTCCGACGGACAGCGGATCATGACGCTGGATGAGGCCATCACGATGCTCACCGCCGAGGCTACGCCACCCGATTTGCGGGGCTGATGCTAAATCCCGCCGCTGCTCTAGCCGGAGTCGATCCGGTGCTGATGGCTGGCGCGGCGGCGATGACTTCTGGCGCGGCGTATATTCGCGGGCTGACTGGCTTTGGCATGGCGATCATATTGGTGCCATTGCTCGGCCTAATCGTCACACCCGGCGAGGCCGTCGTGCTGGGTATATTCCTGCAGGTGCTGATCGGCCCGGTGGGGTTGAAGATAATCTATGCCGACGCTGACCGCAAAAGCGCACTGACCATTGCGGCGTTTGCCGTGGTTGCCACACCGCTTGGCATTTGGTGGCTCAAGCAAACTACGCCCGACGTCGCGCGGTTGCTGATTGCCGCGATTGCCATTGGTGCGTTTTTGCTGGTGCTGTTGCCGCAAAAGCCCGGCTTTACCCCCGGACCAAAAGAAACCGCCGCAACCGGTATCGCTTCGGGGATCCTCACCGGCTTTGCCGCGATGCCGGGGCCGCCGGTCGTGCCATATTATCTGCGCCAGCAGATCGAACCCGCCAGAGCCCGCGCGTCAATGATGCTGGTGTTCTTTGCCACTGCGATTGCCGGGACAATTTCATCCTTTGCCTTGGGCCTCGGAAGCTGGCGGCTGGCATGGCTTGCGGTCGTTCTATTCCCACCGATGCTGTTCGGCAACTGGCTCGGCGCAAGGTCGTTTGGCAAAGTGCCAGCGCCGCTCTGGCGCAGCGTCGTTGCGGTGATACTGGGCCTCGCCGGATTATCGGCGGTGATACGGCTGTTCTGACCCAAAGTTTAACCCGCGTGTTAACCAAAGGCCTTAGCCGCGCATTTGCCCTGTTGGCTTATGTCGGTGCGAATGAGGGTTGCCATCGTATCACTGTTACTCGTCGCTGCACCCGCCGCCGCGCTCAATGAAGGCTTGCAATGTGTGCCTTATGCCCGGGCGATATCGGGTGTCACGATCTTCGGCGACGCACACACATGGTGGAGCCAGGCCGACGGCAAATATGCGCGCGGCGACCAGCCTAAAGTCGGTGCAGTTCTGGCATTTCGCCCGCACGGCAACATGCGCCTCGGCCATGTCGCAGCGGTGCGGCGGATCATCAACGACCGGACGATTTTGATCAGCCACGCCAACTGGTCGACGATAAATGGGGTGCGCGGCCATATCGAACAGGATGTCCGCGCGGTCGACGTTTCGGAGGCCGGTGACTGGAGCGCGGTTCGTGTTTGGTACACCCCGAACGCGGCGCTGGGCAGCACGCAGTGGCCCGCGCACGGCTTCATCTACCCCAAAGCCAAGCGCAGCGAGGGTGAGGTGAAACAGGCGGTTGCAAGTTTACTCGGCGGGAAAATGCCGACCCCTGCCGGGGTTCAGGTGGCAGCGTTGAAGCCTGCGGTTGCAAAACCGGCAAAGGCTGGCTTTGGTTTGTCGTCAGGCCTGCTGTCCGACATTGAGCGCAAGGCGGCGAAGGAAGGCAATTCTGTCACTTCTCTGGCAAAGGCAGCACGCCTCGCCTCGGTCGAAAAACTGATCGCAAAACTGCCGAAGAGTTAAACTTAAGCTGCGCGGCGCGCTATGCGGTCAAGATCGGGGCCATGAGTGCGCCGTTCTTCCTCAAGGTCATAATCAATCTGAAGGCCAAGAAAAAACCCCTCTGACATTCCAAAATAACGGGCAAGCCGAAGGTCTATGTTTGCATCGACTGATAGCTTGCGATCAAGGATAGCCGTCAACCGTGCCCCAGAAATGCCAGCGCCCTCAGCAACTTCGCCAATAGGGATTTCACCACCGATCAGGAAATCATGACGCAGGATATCGCCCGGATGGACATTGTCCAACAGGCCGTCATCCCTTGTGATAGTCCTCGATCCGGACATTCTCTGCGCCTCCATCTGACCAGTTGAAGCATATACGCCACTGATCGTTAACGCGAATGCTATAGCGCAAAACCTTGTAGCCTTTCAACTGTTCAAACTGGTTGCCCGCCGGAACGCGGAGATCGTAGAGATTGATAGTACGATTAAGCTGGCGCAGTTTCCGCCGCGCGATATTCTGAATATCCGACGGCAGCTTACGACTGCGTCGGCCATTCCAGATGATTTCGGTTTCGGGGTCGGCGAAAGAGCGGATCATAGGTCAGTCCAAGATCCTTGCCCGTTCAACAGCAGCGCGGACAGTCGGTGGAAGGCGATACTTGTAACAGAAAACGTCGTCGTCCCATTCTTGGTCGAAGAATGCAGAATCCAGAACGTATCCCCGCGTATTGACGAACCGCCTTCCAAATGCACCCATCATTCCGGCGAACTGACTTGTGGAGTATCCAATCCGTTTTTGGATATTTGCGGCAGGTGTCCAGTTGTCGCCACCTTCATAGATCATCCGAATAGTAGCTTTTAGTTGCTCAGATAGCTTACGTCGCGTAATGCAGCGAAAGGCTACATCAGAGCTTGCAAACTGCCAGTCTTCCTCTGAGGCCAGCAATGGCATAAAGTTTGAATTTTCAGTGTTGTTGACGTCTGCGCGGGAGGTCCGCGCAG
>JANLRW010000263.1:0-2721 GCA_031361925.1 Sphingomonadales bacterium | reverse complement strand
ACGGCCCTGCTGAAGCAACAGAGTATGTCCGGCGGGCAATTTCTTCACGCCGCGAATGATGCAGGCGTGATCGGGGACATAGCCGAACGCCATATAGTCATCGACTGCCGCCAGATCGGCCTCGCGACGGAGCGCGGGGTGCGCGGTAAGCGATTTTAGTTCGGACCCGAAAATAACGCTGCCGTCGGCGATCGCTGCGTAAAAGAGCGGCTTCACCCCCAGACGGTCACGGGCGAGAAAGAGCTGCTTGGTCCGCGCATCGTAGATCGCAAACGCAAACATGCCGTGGAAATGCGAAACGCAGTCCGGCCCCCAATGCCGCCAGCCCTGAAGGATGACTTCGCTGTCGCTGTGGGTACGAAAGGCGTGGCCCGCCTCCTCAAGCTCCTTGCGCAACTCGCGGAAATTGTAAATTTCGCCGTTGAACGTCAGCGTCAGCGCCCCGTCATCCGAGTGCATCGGCTGCGCCCCGCCTCCAAGGTCGATGATCGAAAGCCTCCGATGGCCAAGGCCGACACCCGGTGCAGTCCACACCCCCGAGCCGTCGGGCCCGCGATGCGCGATAGCATCGGTCATCCGGCGCACCCGTTCAGGATCGACCGGCTTGGCCGTCTCCAAGTGAAAAATGCCAGCGATACCGCACATAATACTGGGCCTAGCGCAGACCAGCGAAGCGGTCAGCCACTTTGTCGATATCGCCCAGTGATTTGACAAATGCGTCAATCGCCGGACGCGGCGAGGTGTCGCCGATTTGTTCTGCCGAAACCAATATGGCCACCGCCTGTTGGTCGCCATTCAGCAAACGGGCCTTCAACGTCGCCAGCTTGATCTGCGCCGCCGATCCGCTGGTGGTGCCGTTGACCCGGTAGAAACTGACCACTTCGCGGGCCGCACCCTTGGTTTTGATGCGTTCTGCTTTGGCGTTGGACGAAGCCATTGTATCGGCGGTCCATGACCAATTGCCATTGGGATCTATGGCACCTTGGCCATAGCCAACAAGTTCGCGGCGTTCGCTTTGCCTGTCATAAAGCACGACAAACAGGTCAGCCTCCTGACCGGCTGCATTGCGGTAACGGCCGAACAGATAATGGCTGGCACCGTCAAAACGCGGGGTCCATTTAGCGAGGGGGGCATAAGGCACGACTTGCCAGCCCGGCACTTCGGGCAAGACGATGCGCGTGGGAATGGGCGACGGTTTGGCGGCGATATAGCTCGACCAACCGAGCGGAATTGCCGCGATGAGAAGGACGGCGGCCAAGGCCCGGATGAGGCTTGTCGTTCGCTTTACGGGTACTTGCAGCTTGGCTGGATCAAAGGCTGGTGCATCGGCGCGCTTGTCGAAGAAGCGCCAACCCGCGGCCATCACCAGCGCGATAACGATCCCGAAGAAAATCCAGCCGTAAAACACGTGATCAAAACTTGCCGCGAATTGGATGCCGCTTTGATGCGCGATATAGATGGTGCCAAATGCACGCAGGCCGTTGGCTATCACGGGCACAATCACACAGACTGCCATAAAGGCGATCCGCTTGCCCCAGCCTTTGAAGCACAAATTGGCGACCAGCGCGCCATATGCCACCATCGCGATCAAGAACTTCACCCCCGAACAAGCCTCTGCCACACGGAAATAGCCGGTTGGGGTCGAGATGAAGATACCGTCGATATGCGCCGGAATGCCTGTCCAGCCTAGCAACACCATGCACATTTTCGCTGTTAGCGTTTGCAGCGCAGGCACCACCTCCTCGCCGATCGGCACGAGGAAGAACATATAGAATAATGGGAATAGAAGCCCGCGCGTGACGTTCGGACCGAAGATTGTAGCGACCGACCCTTGCAGCATCATGATAAGGCCCAGTTGTCTCGCCACGGCTAACCCCGCCGCGTCGCCGAGTAACCAGCCGCCCGCACCGACTGCGCCATAGAGCACCGCTGGCGTCCACGGCTCGGGCTTCAGTTCCGCGAGCAACTCCTTGCGCTGCATCACCAACCAGACGAGAATCGGCAAAATCAGCACGCAATGATTGAACGTCGAACTGTTCCACCAGATTGCGGCCATATCCGCCGCATCACGCCAGAACAGCAGGAGTAGGCCGACCCATGCAGCTCCGAAAATTTGCAACGAGCGCTGCCATTGGCTGGCGGGTGCCGCTAATTTGATGTCATCCGTGGGCAAAATAGTCGCCATCATTCAGCCGCCACAGCCAAAGGCGGCTGATATTGCATGAGTTTGTCCAATGGTGCTAGCTGCCCGACCCATCCATAATGGCAAACAACGTGGGCGCGGGCAGCTTCGCCAGTGGTCTGGCTAATGCTTGCGTCGCCCAGCAATGCAATCACGCGAGCGGCCTCTGAGGCAACATCGGCCTCAACAAAATAATGCGTGCCGTTGGTTGCCGCGATCCCCTCAGCAGCGGCAGTCGAAACAACAACAGGCTTTGTCATTGCCATCGCTTCCAGCACCTTATTCTGGATACCGCGCGCGATCCGCAGTGGCGCAACAATCACGTCGGCTCCTGCCAGCCACGTCCGCACATCGTCGACCGCACCGGTGACTTCCACACCAGGTAGCACTGATAGGTCGGATACAGCAGATGTCGGGTTACGACCGACAATGGCGAACGACGTTTCGGGATGGGCGGCCCTGATCGCTGGCATTGCATTGATCGCAAAGTCGGTCACCGCCTCGATATTGGGGCGATAATCCATCTGCCCAGTGAACAC
>JANLRW010000233.1:0-2941 GCA_031361925.1 Sphingomonadales bacterium | reverse complement strand
CACAATTTCTGCAGCTTGGATATCCGTGTTTGCTATTTCGCTCATATCATCTCCGCAAATGAATCGCCGTCCGACGATACGAACCCTGCGCTATTCGCATATAAAAATTAATAAGCCACCCGCTGGGCAGCGACGCCATACGCGCTCAGCAGATTCTGGACGCTGGTCGATCCCGACAAATGTCCGGCACCGACCGCCATGAATGTGGTGCCGGGTTTTGCCATCTGCTCGTTGATCCACCACGCCCAATTGGCATTGCGGTTGGTCAACAACACGCGGTAGAGTTGCGGACTGGCTAGCCCCTCGTTCATGAGCGTTGCCAGCCCTTCGGGGTCTGGTGCGGCCCAAAGGGTGATCATCTTGTCCATATTGGCCTCGGAATCGTCGATTGCCTTGGCGCTTTCGATCAGGAACTGGATCTGGTCGGTCTCGGACATGGCGTCGAACACCCCGAGCTGAAACTCCATCGTTTCGACGCCAGCTATTGGCTTATTGGCTGCCTTCGCCGCCGCCGTAAGCTGCTTTTCCGCGCCGCTGTTCACATCAAAACCTTTTTGCTGCATTGCCAGCACCGACATCGTCACCGCCGCTGCCCACGGGTCGAACGGATCGAGTCCGGCAACCGGCAAGCCTATTTTTGCCACGGCGGCCTCATAAATCGCGCGGTCGGTATCTGACATCTTTGACCGC
This sequence comes from Sphingomonadales bacterium, assembly GCA_031361925.1. Taxonomy (GTDB): domain Bacteria; phylum Pseudomonadota; class Alphaproteobacteria; order Sphingomonadales; family Sphingomonadaceae; genus Sphingorhabdus_B. The sequence goes on along the minus strand of JANLRW010000233.1, from coordinate 2,251 downwards.
AGGGTCTTGCCACTCTGGTCCATCGCCAGCTTCATGAACAAGGCTTGGGTCTCGGCTTGAGGCGGCTCGACTATTTCGAGCACCAGCCGCTCAGATTTGTCGAACGCGTCCTTAACGGCCTCGTCGAACCAGCCCAGACCAGGCTTCAATATGTGCACCGTGCCGAACAAATAAATCGTCGTGTCCTCGTCCTTCACCACCCACAAAGCCGGATCGGCATCCTTACTTGCGGCGGGCAGCACTGGCACAGGATCGAGCGCCTCAACCTCGGCGGGTGCTTCGGTCGGGGCGGTTTGTGCGGCAAGGGCAGTCGAGGCAAAACCGAAAGCGGCGGTCGCAGACAGGGCAATCAATGATTTACGCATGATGAGGACTCCAGAAAGATTGGTGATTGATGAACTAATGTATCAGAAATGTCAGCGATATTTCTTCCAGAACCAGACCGCCGACCATATGAATGAAAACGCCACGAAAATAACGACACCGTCAGGCTGCGGCACCACACCCCCGCGCCACAGCATCCACCAAGTTGGCGCACCGATGAGATACGCGTAACCGGCGGCAAGTGAGCCATCACGGTAGGCGTTGGCTTCCTGCTCGTCGATGGCGCGGCGATGCCAATAATATGCAATGGTCGGCATGACGACCGCCCAGAGGAAGGCCATGAATAACGCGATGGTCAACGGTAAGGGAGAGTTGGATAGCATACTTCCTTGCGTCAACGGCATCCTGCCGTCACTCAAATCGTAAAAGGCTAGGGAAAATCCCATGATCCCCCCGACGAAAATACAGACGGACAAGACGTACCGGTTGAGCCGTTCACGCCGGTTCAAGTCCGCGCCATGCACCTTCAGAGAAACGGCGCTGCGCCAACTCCAATAACCAAGGCCGGTAATGGCGAGGATGGCTGCGGCGAGTATCGCGGTGGCGATAGCGGTAAACGTTCCGCTTCCGTGGTCTTGGTGCTGCGACACAAAGCCCGCAACAAAGCCCGCCATCATAACGATTCCTGTGCTCGCCAGAACCAGCCAAATAACGTGCCGTGTGCCGGTATTTTGTCCTTCGGTCGGATCAAACATTCTCGCCTCCATCAAATCCGTCATCGAAAATTTCCTCTATTGGCTGTCCGAACAGCCGCGAAATTTTGAACGCCAGCGGCAGCGACGGGTCGTATTTCCCGGTCTCGATTGCATTCACCGCCTGGCGCGACACATCGAGATGCTCGCCGAGCTCCGCCTGGCTCCAGTTGCGCATCGCGCGCAGCACTTTTAGCTGGTTCTTCATGTCAGGCGAAGCTGTCCTTGTATCATGTACACCTTACTATCGCGATTCGCCCGTAATGTCAATAAGACCTTACATAAAGATATGCGAGGCTGACAAAATATTCCGGTCGCGTAGTCAACCTTGATTTGGCGCGCTTCATCCGCCAAGGGGCAGGGCATGTCTGGCACGCCGCTCAGCTTTCAGGATCTGATCCTCACGCTCCATGATTATTGGGGCAAGCAGGGCTGCGCGATATTGCAGCCTTACGATATGGAAATGGGCGCTGGCACTTTCCACACCGCGACGACATTGCGTGCGCTCGGACCCGACCCGTGGAACGCCGCGTTTGTGCAGCCCTGCCGCCGCCCCACCGATGGCCGTTACGGGGAAAACCCCAACCGGTTGGGCGCGTATTACCAGTATCAAGTGATCCTGAAACCCAGCCCGCCCGATTTGCAGGAGCTTTATCTCGGCTCGCTGACCGCAATTGGTATCGATCCGTTGCTCCACGACATCCGCTTTGTCGAGGATGACTGGGAATCGCCCACGCTCGGCGCGTGGGGGCTCGGCTGGGAGGTCTGGTGCGACGGGATGGAGGTGACCCAGTTCACCTATTTCCAGCAAATGGGCGGGTTCGATTGCAAGCCCGTTTCGGGCGAGCTGACTTACGGCCTCGAACGGCTGGCGATGTATATCCAGAACAAGGACAGCATTTTCGATCTGGCGTATAACAACGCCGCGCCCGGCCGCCCGGCGATTACCTATGGCGATGTCTTCCGCGAAAATGAGAAGCAGATGAGTGCCTATCATTTCGAGGTTGCCGACACCGACATGCTGTTCGATGCGTTCAAGAAGGCGACGGGTGAGTGCGAGAATTGCCTTGGGCGCGGGTTGCCCGTCCCGGCTTATGAGCAGGCAATCAAGGCCAGCCATATCTTCAACGTACTCCAGGCGCGCGGCGTAATCTCCGTACAGGAGCGCGCGTCTT